>JBKKBS010000418.1:0-10572 GCA_046713815.1 Tepidiformaceae bacterium | reverse complement strand
CACCTTCATCGCGGCGCCGTGGAAGCCGATGTTGGCGATGTGGTGCTGCCCGCAGCTGTTTGGGCACCCGCTCATGTGGATGTGCATCTTGCGGGTCAGGGGGTCGTCGATGTTCATGCTGACCACCCGCTCGGTAATGGCCGCGTTGAGGCCCATGGAACTCGTGATTCCGAGCTTGCAGCTGTCCGTACCGGGACAACTAATCACGTCTGTGATTGTCTGCGGGCCAATTCCGGCAAGGCCGAGTCCTTTAAGCGCCTGGAAGACTTCGTAGAGCGACTCGTCGCGCACCCAGCGAAGCACCAGGTTCTGCTGCACGGTTGTGCGGGCGCGCCCCCCCGCGTACTTGCGCATCAGCGCTGCCAGGCCATGGAACTGCTCGGGCTTGAGGTCGCCGCGGTAGACCTTGACCTCGACCGTGCTGAATCCCTGCTGGCGTTGTGCCTTGACGTTCATCTGCGCGAACGCGGTGAACTCTCGCATGTCGCCGTTCGGCTGCGCATAGGACGGGAGCTTGGCGGGCGCGTTGCCCTCCTCGTCGTCGAAGTAGAGCAGCCGCTCGGGGGAGTAATCCGCCTTCGCCCAGTCGCCCTTTAGCTCGTTCTCCACCATCTCGCGGAACGTGTCGATGCCGACACGGTCGACCAGGAACTTGATACGGGCCTTCGCGCGATTCTTCCGAAGTTCATCTGCGGCGTTGAAGATGCGCAGGACGGCTTCGGACACGCGCAGATAGCTGTCCATGTCCACGAATTCGTAGAGCACGGGTGCGTTGCGCGGCATGATGCTCAGCCCGCCCCCCACAACCATCTTGAAGCCCTTGACCCCGTCCTGCAGTCGCGGGATGAACCCGAGGTCATGGATGCCCGTGATTGCAACGTCCTTCTCGCTCGAGCTGAAGGCGACCTTAAACTTCCGGGGGAGAAGCTGCGTAAGGGGGGTGCGCAGCCAGAAGCGGGCGAACGCCCCGGCATATGGAGTGGGGTCGAAGGGTTCGTCCGCGTTGACCCCCGCGTAGGGATCGCCCGTCACGTTCCGGACCGTGTTGCCGCAGGCCTCGCGCGTCGACACCCCCACGCGGCCCAGGATGTGCAGCGCCTGCGCCGCCTTGAGGATCGGCATGTGGTGGATCTGGATGTTCTGGCGCGTGGTGATGTGCCCCTTGCGAAGCGGCGCGAACTTCTCGGTGACCTCGCCGAACGCATCCATCTGGTCAGCCGTGACCCCGCCAAGCGGGAGCTTGCAGCGAATCATCTGCACGCCCGGTTGCCGCTGACCGTAGACCCCCTGTTTCAACCGGAACCCAATGAACTGGCTCTCCTCCCAGTCGCCCTTGAGGTAGCGCGTGGCCTCGGTCTCGAAGTCCTCCAGCTCCTTGGTGAGGACCGGGAGAAGACGGCCGGGCTCGTCGGAATACACGATGGTTTCGACTTCAGGCATGACGGGAACTCCTTACGGCGGCGCCGTAACTGAGAGGACGGTACGGTCTAAACACGAGTGACTTTATCAACAATAGCAGTTGCCGGCAATCGTGGTTGTTGATAAAGTCGAGTAAATCACTCATCTTTGCCGAGGCCCCGTGACGACCCCCACACTGGCTCCTACTGACATCGCGGCCCTCTCCGCTCGCTTCGAAGCCGAGGATCCGCGGGAGATCGTGCGCTGGGCGGTGGAGACCTTCGGGGACGGCCTTTCCGTGGGCGCGAGTTTCGGCGGCGCGAGCGGCATGGCGATCCTGCACATGTTCGCGCGACTGAAGCCGAATGTGCACGTCTTCGTGCTCGACACCGACTACCTGTTCGAGGAGACGCACGAGACGATGCGGCAGGCGGTGCCGGCACTGGGTCTTTCCAACGTCCAGAGCTACAAGTCGAAGCTCACGCACGAACAACAGACGGCCCAGTTCGGGTCCGCCCTCTGGATGCGCGACCCGGACCTCTGCTGCGACCTGCGGAAGATCGAGCCGAATCGGCGAGCGCTCGAAGGCAAGACCGCGTGGGTGAGCGGGCTTCGCCGCGACCAGTCCGAGGGCCGGGCGGACATCCCGATTGTCTCCTGGAACGAGAAGTTCGGGGTCGTGAAGCTGAACCCGCTGGCGAACTGGGACGAGTCCCAGACGTGGAAATACGTGCTTGAGAACAACATCCCCTACAACCCGCTGCTGAACCAGGGCTACACGAGCATTGGTTGCTACAACTGCACCGTGCCTGGCGTGCAGGGCCGTGCGGGGCGTTGGTCCGGGTTCGACAAGGACGAGTGCGGCCTGCACACGTAACTCACGACCGCCCAATACCCACCCCGACGCCCGGTAAGAACCGGGCGTCCGAGCGAGATGACTACAAGGCCCTGAAAGGAATGCCACTGACATGCCCGACGTGCCTGGCTTCGTACTCTGGTTTACTGGCCTGTCGGGCGCGGGCAAGTCGACGCTTGCGGAGGCGGTCGGCCCGGCGCTGCGAGAACGGGGCGGGCGCGTGGAGGTGCTCGACGGCGACGAGGTGCGCACGCAACTCTCAAAGGGCCTGGGATTTAGCCGCGAGGACCGCGATACGAACATCCTCCGGATTGGGTTCGTGGCGAATCTCCTGGCACGAAACGGGGTTGCTGCCATCACGGCAGCGATTTCGCCCTACCGTGAGACGCGGGCCGCCGTGCGCGAGCGGGTGGAAAGCGACGGGTCGCTCTTCATCGAGGTCTATGCGGCGGCGACGCTGGAGGAGTGCGAGACGCGCGACGTGAAGGGGCTGTATGCGGAGGCCCGCGCTGGCCAGCGTCCGGGATTTACGGGCATAGACGACCCGTACGAGCCGCCCGTGGACCCCGAGATCGCGGTGCCGACCGGCGCCGAGCCCGTGGAGGCATCGGTGGCGCGCATTCTTGCATACCTCGAATCGCGAGGGCTCGTGCCGTCGCTCACCGGGGCGCGGACGTGACGGCAGTGCAAAAGACGGGATCGCCGACGGACCATGCCGAACTCGCGATGCTGGAGGCGGAAGCGATCTTCATCATGCGCGAGGTGGCGGCCGAGTTTGAACGCCCGGCTCTGCTGTTTTCAGGTGGCAAGGACTCCATCGTGCTCCTGCGCGTGGCGGAGAAGGCGTTCTGGCCGGCCAAGTTCCCATTCCCGGTGATGCATGTCGATACGGGCCTCAACTTCCCCGAGGTGATCGAATTCCGCGACCGGCGCGTGGAAGAACTGGGAGCCCGTCTTATCGTCGCCTCGGTGCCCGATGCCATCGCTCAGGGGCTGGTGGTGGAGGAGAGGGGGCCACGGGCGTCGCGAAATCGCCTGCAAACGCCCGTGTTGCTCGCGGCCATCGCAGAACACCAGCTCGACGCCGCCATCGGCGGTGCCCGGCGGGACGAAGAAAAGGCGCGCGCGAAGGAACGCGTGTTCTCGTTTCGCGACGAATTCGGCCAGTGGGATCCGCGCAACCAGCGCCCGGAACTGTGGCGCCTGTTCAATGGCATGCATGTGCGCGGCGAGCACATGCGCGTCTTCCCGCTCTCTAACTGGACGGAACTCGACATCTGGAGCTACATCGAACGCGAGGGCATCGAGGTGCCGTCTATCTACTTCGCACACGCTCGCGAGGTGTTTCAGAGGGACGGCATGCTCATGGCTGTCAGCGGCTTCATCCCGATGCTGCCCGACGAGCAGCCGTTTCATGCTAGCGTGCGTTATCGGACGGTGGGCGACATGACCTGCACCGCTGCCGTGCGCTCCGATGCGGCGACGTTGCCGGACGTGGTTGCGGAGATAGCGGTCACGCGGATAACCGAACGCGGCCAGAGCCGCGCGGATGACCAGTTCAGCGAAGCGGCCATGGAAGACCGCAAACGCGAGGGCTACTTCTAGTGCGATCCCCCTCACCCCCCGACCCCCTCTCCACTGGCGTGGAGAGGGGGAGGTCACGCTTCCCAGGTGGCAGAAGACACAAGCATCATCTCCTCTCTCCCACCGGGAGAGGGGTCGGGGGTGAGGGCGCGATCTCGCCGCGCGCTGCTTTGGCGGCGCCCGCCCACCAAGGGGCCGTCGCATGGATCTCCTGAGGTTTGTGACGGCGGGGTCGGTGGACGACGGCAAGAGCACGCTCATTGGGCGGCTGTTGTACGACTCCAAACAGGTGTTCGAGGACACGATGGTCAGCCTGGAGCGGGCGAGCCGCGACCAAGGGCTCGAAGCGGTCAACCTCGCGTTGTTGACCGATGGGCTTCGGGCAGAACGGGAGCAGGGCATCACGATCGACGTGGCCTACCGCTACTTCGCCACGCCAAGGCGCAAGTTCATCATCGCGGACTCGCCGGGACATGTGCAGTACACACGTAACATGGTGACCGGCGCCTCGACGGCCGAACTTGCGCTCATCCTTGTGGATGCGCGCAAAGGGGTGATCGAGCAGACTCGCCGCCACACGGCGCTCACTCACTTGCTCGGGATCCGCCACCTCGTCCTCTGCGTGAACAAGATGGACATGGCTGAGTGGTCCCAGGCTCGGTACGACGAGATTGACGCCCAGTTTCGGCAGCTTGCGGAACGGCTCGGGGTCGAGCAGGTCTCGGTCATCCCGATGGCGGCGGTGACGGGCGAAAATATCGTTGAGCGTGATGGGCACATGCCGTGGTATGACGGGCCCACCCTGCTCGAGTTCCTCGAAACGGTGGAGGTTGCCGATCCCGCGCGTCACGCGGCCCTGCGGTTCCCGGTGCAGTATGTGGTGAGGCCGCAGACGGCTGAGTACCCGGACTACCGCGGCTATGCGGGCACGGTCGCGGCGGGAGAGGTGCGCGCGGGCATGGAAGTCACCGTGCTTCCCCTTGGCGTGACAACGCGCGTGACCTCCGTGGACCGCTACCAGGACGAGGGTGCGACGGCGGCGAGCGGCGACGCCGTGATCGTCCGCATCGCCGACGACATCGACGTGAGCCGCGGTTACATGCTCGTCGAAAGCGCGCATCCGGCGCCTATCGCTACGCGCTTTACGGCCGACCTCTGCTGGATGAACGACGCCCAGCCCCTGCGCCCGCGTCAACAGTTCTGGATCAAGCACACGACGCGCCGCGTGCGCTGCATGGTGGAGTCGCTCGACGACCAGCTTGACATCCACACTCTCGAACGAGCCACGGCGCCCGAGTCGTTCGCCCTGAACGGCATCGGGCGTGTGACGATAAAGACGCTAGAACCGGTGTTTATTGACCCTTACGAGACAAGCCGGGACACGGGCAGCTTTGTTCTGATCGATGCGGCAACACGTCACACGGTGGCTGCGGGCATGGTGCGGGAGGTCCTCGGGGAGAGTGCGGCCGGTGCCGCCGGATAGCGAGCCCGGTGCGGCCGCGCGGCCTGGGCCAGTGAGCCTCGTGACGCCGCCGTCTGGCGACATAACGCGCGGCGGGTTCGGGGTTGGAGCCTTGCTTCGGCCGGCGGCTGCGCTTCTCGGGTTGTTCCTCTTCATCTTCGCCCTCCAGCTCATCAAGTCCGGAGCGAAGGGCCTTGTGCCGATCCTCGATGGCCTGAACATCGCGGGACCAATGAACGCGGTGGGCTTCGGCTGGCTCCTCGCGTATGTTGCCCTCTCCGGATCGCCCGTGGCGGCGATCGGCATCACCCTCCTCGCAGGCGGCACACTCACCGAGACGGAGGCGTTCGGGGTGGTCGGCGGTTCGCGCCTCGGCGCGTCGTTCATCGTGCTCGCGGTGGGGTTCTTCCTGTATATGCGCAAGAAGCGGAACGCCGACGGGCTCTACATCGGCGTGGTGGCACTGCTGACGACGTTCACGACCCAGGGTCCGGCCATCCTCCTCGGCCTGGTCTCGCTTCACTTCGGCTGGCTCGACGGGCTGCAGTTCACGATGCCGTCATTTGTCACCGACTGGGTTGACACGGTTTATGGAGGTCCGGTCGATGCAGCTAACGGCGCGCTGCCCCGGCTGGGTGTGTTCCTGCTCGGGGCGGGAGTGCTGCTCGCGAGCTTCACCGTGTTCGACCGTGCGCTCCCCCAGCTCGAAGGCGAAGCGGAGGGCATTCGGCGCGTCTTCCACGCGCTTAATAGCATCCCATTGATGTTCCTCATGGGCTGCCTGATCACGAGCCTGACGCTCAGTGTGAGCATTTCCCTGACTGTGCTGGTGCCGCTGTCACTCAAGGGCTATCTGAAGCGAGAGCACATCATCCCCTACGTCATGGGGGCGAACATCACCACCTTCATCGACACGCTCGCGGGCGCGCTCATCCTTGGCGGAGACACGGCATTCACGGTGGTGCTGACGGAGATGCTGGCCGTGGCGGCGATCTCGGCCGTACTCCTGCTCGGTTTCTACGGCCCCTACTCGCGCGCCATCCTCACGAGCGCTCACTGGGCGACGATGAAGCCCCGCAACCTCGCGCTCTTCCTTGGCGCGATTGTGGCGGTGCCCGCCGTGCTCATGTTGGTGTAAAGTTCCGAACAGCGGTCTACGATCTGGTAAGCTCGGGGCGTGGGCGCTGGCCGCCCGGAGATGAGGCGACACCATGGGTTGGTTGAAGAAGATTCTCGGTCGTGAGGAATCTCACGAGAAGTGGCTTGAAAAGAATCCCGGGAAGGGCGCGCCGAAGGCGATGCCGCCCATGACCACCGCGGAGGAAGACGCCTCCGTGCGAGCCAATATGGAAAAGGAACTCGACGCCCAGCGCGGCCGCCGCGAAAGCAAAGAGTAGGGCGCGCGCCGAACGGTTGGCAACGATTGGTAGCAGGGGGGAGACTTGAACTCCCGACCTCACGATTATGAGTCGTGCGCTCTGACCAGCTGAGCTACCCTGCCACGGGAGCATCGATCTTCGGGCACGGGGGGGTTTGCGGCAACGTATGGCGGGCCGACGCCATCGTGGGAGGGGTGCCCAATCGCCTTCTTCCGGTCGCGGCTCGGACTGCATCGGGTTAGACGACGCGGGCGAGGGAGCCGCGCCGGTGGTCTTTTGTGACTTCGATGCGGCGTTCGAAACGCTCCTTAAGGTCGTCGATGTGGGTGACGACGAGGATCAGGCGGAATTCGTCCTGGATCGTGGTGATCGCTTGCACGAGACCTTCGATGCCCTCGGCGTCCTGGCTGCCGAAACCCTCGTCGATGATGAGCGTGGGCAGCGTGGCGCCAGCGCGCTCGGCGAGCAGGCGGGCGAGGGCGATGCGCAACGCGAAGTCGACGCGGAAGGCCTCGCCGCCGCTGTACATCTCGTAGGCGCGCGTGCCGATCTCGTCGCTGATGCGGATGTCGAGGGTCTCGGTGATGCGGCCAGCGGCGTTCTGGCGCTGGGTCGCCAGGTTAACGTGGATGCGCCCGCCGGTCATGCGGTCGAGCATCTCGTTGGCGGTGTGCTCAACGCGCGGGAGCGATTGGTCGATGAGCATGGCCTGGATGCCGTTACGCCCGAAGGCGGCGGCCAGCTCGCCATAGACGCCCTCCTCTTCCTTGTGACGCGACATCTCGTCTTGGGCCATCGCCACGCGGGCGTCGAGGAGCCTGAGCGCTTCTTGCCGGGCCTGCGCCTTGCCGAGTTGCATGGCGAGTTCTGATTCGCGGCGGCGGACGCCGTTAAGCGCGTCCTGGGCGGCGTCGAGACGGGGCTGCACGTCTTCCGCCAGGGCGAGAGCGTCGCGCGCTTCCACGAGCCGTGCCTCGGCTTTTACGAGTTCGCAGTGGCAACGATCGAGTTCCTGCCGTTCGCGGACGATGCGCGCCTCGGTGGCGGTTGAGCGTTCCGCAGCCACGAGGAGCGCCTGGAAGGCGGCATCCGCCCCGCCCAGTCTGGCGATGGCGGTGCGGATCTCCGCGTGCTCCACCCCGTCGTAGCCGAGTTCGACCAGGGCCGCACGCGCCACGGCAAGTGACGTGCGCGGGGACGCCGCGAACGTTTCTGCCGACAGTGTCCTTTCGAGTTCGGCGATGGCCTGGCGGAGCGCGGGAAGGGCGGAGTGAGCCTCGCGAGCGGCGGGGAGACGAGCGTCCAGGTCGCGTTCACGTTCGCGAAGGGCAAGATCGCGGCGCCGGGCGTCATCGCGGATGGCAGTCGCTTTCGCCGTCGCCTGGTCGGCTCCATCGAGAGCCCTCGCCTTTGCGGCGCGCGCCGTCTCGTAGTCGAGTCGTAGTGCTTCGCGTTCGCGCGCGTATTCGGCGCGCATGTGGTCGCGGTCACCGGGCGCGAGGGCTTTCAAGCAGACGGGGCATGCGGCCTCGGCCGATTCGAGTTGCCCTTCCCGCTCCTTCAGCTCCTTGTTCCGCGTGGCCGCGAGGTTGGCACGATCGCCGGCACGGGCGCCCTCGGTGCGGAGGGCTGCGCCTTCGGACTCAAGCTCCTCGGACTGTTTCGCAAGGCGGGCCAACTCGTCGCGATCCTGTTGTAGCGGGACCTGCTCGCGTTCCAGTGCGGCAACGGTCGAGGCGACGGCCTGGGCAACGTCGACAGCGCGCGTCGCGTTGGCCAGTTCCGCCTCGATTCGCGAGCGCTCCATGCTCACCTCGCGCTCCGCCTCCGATATGCTTGCCTCGAAGGAGCGCGCTTCTTGCTGCACGGCCGCGAACCCGTGTTCGCGCTCGCGCAGCTCCTGCAAGCGTGCGTGTGCCGAGCGCACTTCATCGCCGCGCGCGAGTGACTCGTTGGCCGCTCGCAATTCACATTCCAGAGCGCTCACTTCGCCTTCGAGCCGAGACACCGATGAGCGAAGGCCTTCCGTCCCTTCCAGGGCCTCAACGGCTTCGCGTTCGAGGCGAGCGTGGTCGGCCACCGTTTGCATGAGCTGTACGACCTCGTCTTGCAGCGTCTGAAGTCGAGGCTCCAGCGCCTCGCGTTCGAATTCAAGTGACAAAATCGTGGCCTCGACGGCAGGCAGCTCGCGAATCTCGTCCGCGGCGTCGCCGATGTTGCGTTCGAGTTCCTTCAGAGCCGCGCTAGCGTCCTTGCGACGCTCGCCCGCGGCGTCGGCGAGGTCCTGGTAGCGCTGTAGCCCGAGGACATTGCGGAAGACCTCCTTGCGGTCTGCCGGGCGCTTTTTAGTAAACTCGTTCGCTCGTCCCTGGGCGATGAAGGCGCTGTTGACGAAGGTGTCGTAGTCCATCCGGATCTTGCGGACGATCTCGGCCTGGGTGTCTGCGATCGTTCCGCCAGTCAAGGGGATGCGGCCGCCTTCGGGAGTGACCTGGAGGAATCCCAACGAGCCTGCGGCGCGGCCGCGGGTGCGCTTGCGGATGACCTGGAAGGTGTCGCCGGTCGCTTCGAACTCGAAGTCGACGAGCATCTCCTGCTCACCGAGGTGGATGCGATCGTCCTCGATCCGTCCCCGGCCTTCGCCCCAGAGGGCCCAGGTCATGGCATCGAGGAGCGCGGATTTGCCGTTGCCGTTAGGCCCGCAGAGCACGGCCAGCCGTAGACCGGTGAGATCCAGCTCGCAGTCGCGGTAGGAGAGGAAGTTCCGGAGGCGGAGGCGGCGCGGGATCATGGCGCGTCTCCTTCCCCGGAAGGACGGGGCCGCGGGTCGACGCGTTCGAGCCGCCAGCGCACGCCCGCGTCATCGAAATCCACGACCGCGGCCCATCCGGCGCGACGGTTGGCGTCAGAGAGTGGCATAGGCGCGCCGGAGTAGACTGCCACGGCGCCGCCGGAACTTACGTCCGCGTGCGGCTCCCAGTGCCCGAGGGCGATGTAGTCCCATTGACCACTGGCCGCTGCCACTTCCGCCTCGCTGATGAGCATCGAGCGGTTCTGCTCGCCGCCCTCACGGACGAAGTGGCCGTGGCCGAGGGCGATGTGCCAGCGTTCATCCTGGCGTTGCGGGAGGCCATCGAGGGGACGGAAGTGCCAGTCACTGTCGAGGTACCCGCGTCCCCAGAAGACGACGTCGTCGTCCTCCATCAATTCGCCCTTGTGATCGCGAATGATACGGAGGTTGCCGGCCAACTCCTCCATGTCATGGCGCCAGTAGATCTTGCCGGGATCCATGGGGTCGTGGTTGCCGGGCAGGAGGACGGCGCGGCCACGGAAGCGGCCGATCTCGCGCGCCGCATGCTCCACCGTCTCCGGTGATACGCGGTCGTTGTCGAAGATATCGCCGCAGAGCAGCAGGAGGTCCGCGTTCGTGTTGTTTGCAAGGTCAATGACATTCGCGAAGGCTTGCTCGATCAACTGCCGGCGTTCCGTCCATAGGGGATTGTCGCTGCCCACGTAAGCGCCGAAATGGATGTCCGAGGTGTGCACGGCGCGCAGAGGGCGGCGGTCAGGCACGGGGGCCGTCCACGGTGGCGATGAGGTCCTGGGCGGCGGCGACCAGCTTCTGGCGGCGAGTCTCCGGCACTTCGTTCTTGAGCCTGAGGTACGTTTCGAGCGTTTCGACGGGCGACGAAGAGTCGGGCTGCTGACCGGGAGGCAACATCGAGCGGCGATCCTCGGGCAGTTCGATGCGGAACATCGCCACGTAGTGTGCGTCTGACAGGAGGGCTCGAGCCTCGGGCATGCGGAAGAGCCGCGCCTGGTCCGCCGAAAGCTTGATTGTGGCCCGAACGATGGCGTCGCGCGTGTCGGCCCGGTCAATGGCGCGGCAGACC
>JBKKBS010000417.1:0-5179 GCA_046713815.1 Tepidiformaceae bacterium | reverse complement strand
CCGTGTGCCGCAGAGGGCCTCCGACAGCCCGCCGAGCGCAGGCCACGGCCCGCTCAGCGACGTCCAGCTCGGAATGCGGGCTGCGGCGGGTCAGTTGCTCGATTGCACGGCGGTACGCGTCTCGCGTCTCGAAGTCCATCCTCTGGTACATGCGCGCGGGATCCCCGCGCAAGATCGCTTCGACTCGACTCGTACGGCAGAAGAAGTCCTTCCAGGAGATCGAAGCAATCGTCCGAAGGTTCGAGATCGCGCGTCCCACACACTCGGTATCCTCGAGAGCGATGTCTGGCAGGTCGTCGATCGCGAACGGCGGGCGGAGGGACTGGTCGAGCCGTTCGAACGCGGCGAACAGCACCTCGAGGCAACTGAAGCGCAAGAACGTCGGCAGGGCCCAGAGCTCGGCGATCGTGAGCGGCGTGCGTTCTTGATACGTGTCCAGGAATCGCGTGACTGTCGGGACGGAGAGCTGAAGCCGCGACGCTCGCAGCAATGCGCGGGCAATGCTCCACATCCGCGGTCGACCCGCGTCCGAGCCGCCCAGAGTCGGGAGGCGCGCGTAGAACCCCTTTGGAAGATCCTGGCCTATCTGCCGAACAGCACGGGCGACCAGATACTCGTTGTCGAGCAGCCACTCCGCCGCCTTCGCGACGGCGCCCTTTGAATCGCCGAGCGCCGAGCGTGCCTGTACCAACCAGTCCTGAACGTTGCGAAGCTGGGAGAGCGCCGCAATGGGGCGCGGCGGATTGTCCGACAGCGCGTGACTGTCAGCCAGCGCGCGCGCCTCGGTTTCGAGTGCACCGTGCGGTGCCTCGACCGGCACAGTCATGGCACGGCTTGCGCGGGGGGCCGTGCGCTGGCAGCCCGCCTCGCCGCTTCCTGCGACAGACGCTTCATGACTCGACGAGGTCGTTCTCGAAAGACCAGAAGTGGCGCAGCCACCTGGGTCAGCAGATGGGCCGCCACACTCCCGCACGGCGTATCCCGGGGGCCGCGCCGCCCGTATGCCGAGAGGATGATGAGATCCACGCCCTCCCGCCTGACCAGCCTCGCGAGCCGTGTTCGAGCGTCGCCGCTGCGGGAGATGACCGTGCGGGCCGCGATGCCCGCCTCGGACATACGTGCGCGAATCTGATCGAGGTAGCCACGCGCGACGCGCTCGTTGCGAGCGATCACGCACTGCTCGAGTTCGAGATCCTGAGCGGTCAGTGGACCTACTTTGGTCAATTCAGGCGCTGGTATGACGTGCGCAATCAGCAGCTCGGCTTTGTGGACCGTCGCGAGACGCGTCGCGATCGGCAGCACGCTTTCGGCCCGAGCAGAACCATCGAGCGGCACCATGATTCGCCGGTGACACACAGCGCTTGCTTCATGACGGTCGCCATCTGCGGGAATGAGCAGCAACGAGCCTGGCACGGCATCCACGAGCTTGCGAGCGGTGCTGGACAGCGTCCATTCGCAGCGCCCGTGTTCCCCATGGCTGGCGAGAACGGTCAGGTCGGCTTTGTGCTGCAAGACCCAGCAACAGAGCTGCTCCGCGGCGCGCCCCTGAATGAGCTCCGACTGCACGTCGACGTCGTGGCGGCCTGCGAGCGAGACGATCCGCTCCAGATAGGCGCGCGCCTCCCGCTGTCGGACGCCCCAGTCGAGCGGGTCCGGGGGAGTCGCATCTACGTTCGAGTCAGGCTCCAGCACGCGGAGAATGGTCAGCGGGACTCCGAATGCTGCGGCGACGTTCGCCGCGTGGAGCACGACGGTCTCGCCCATCTCGGAACCATCAACACACACCGCGATTCGCCGGAACGGTGCGGATTGTGTCGGACTTCCCCGCCGAAGCTCCGCAGCGGGCACGGACGTCTCGAGGGAGTTAGGCGATCCCATGTCCGACTCCTGGGCAAGTCACAGTTTGCGAGGCCGAGGCCGCTCGGTGCGCGAAGGCGCTCGCGGGGGCTCGGCCACCGTGGGGTCCGGTTGTGGTGGTTCCTGTGCCGGGTCGATTTGCCACTCGTGCATGCACTTCTCGCAGGAATAGACCAGCGAAGCGCGGATGTCGTGGTGGAGCATCGAGCCCTGCGATCCGCAGACAGGACACGTGATGATCGGTGGGGCCGTGGTGGCCATCGGGGAACCCGTGCCTTTCTTCACAGAAGTTCTATGATCAGAGGAGAACGCACGTCGCGTACCAAGTCAGGGATGCGGCGGAGGGCGGATTCCTGCCGACACGCCGGCCATGTAGCGCTCTTCGCACGTTTCGCCGCCGAATTCCCGGCATCGGCACGAGCGTACGACTCAATATGAGTCCGCTGATCGCTCCTTAGTTGTTCCAGGCGTCGATCCTGTTTTGGGGCCTTCTGAACAGCTTGATCCATTCGGCCGCGCAATCGTGCCGTGCATCGTCGTCCTCCCCACGGCTGCCGGATTTCCGATGCGCTCGCGGACAGCAACCAGCGGCAGCAAACGCCGGGCCTGCAGAGCGCTCCTTCTCGAACGCGCGCCAGACGGCCCAGGGTGAATTGGCGGTCGCAGCGCGGGAGGAAGCCGATTGGGCGCCTGTGCCCAGTCGGCCCGAACCGGACGCCACGTTGGGACATTTCCCGGAGACGGCGGGATAATTCGCGCCCTTCACGCCCGCTATTCGGCCCCCGCTTCCCGATTACGGTGCAGATCGCCAATCGAGCTAGTTGGCACTGGGTCAAGACGTCTCCGGTGGCATCTCTGTTGCTTTACGCCCGAGGCGGCTCGGCGTGCGTTGCGCGCCGATGATGCGCGACTCAATGACCTCGGCCGCCAGGAGGATGCGAAACGACTGAACATCGCCTTGACGCGGATCGACGAGGCGCAGCGCATGGCCGGCCAGCTCAATCAGGACGCAAACGCTCTGGCCGCCGATGCGGCGAAGACGATCAATTGAACCGGTACTCGGCCAAAGCACGCAAGAACTAGTCGCACGTCCTTGTGGACTCGGCATTCACGTCTTGACATGCACACCGGTGCGGCGCCTAATCTCGAGGTGACATCTTTTCGACCTGAGGACCAAGCCGGAGGCTTCTTGGCGGCGATCGTCGACTCGTCCGACGACGCCATCATCGGCAAGGATCTGGATGGCGTGATCTTGACTTGGAATCGCGGGGCCGAGCGCCTCTATGGCTACACGGCACAGGAGATCATCGGGCGGTCGATCTCCGTCCTGATTCCCGAAGGCCAACCGGACGAGCTCGCCACCGTTCTCTGGCGGGACAGGGCGGGACAGCGTGTCGAGCATTACGAGGCGGTGCGGCGGGCGAAAGACGGTCACCTTGTCGACGTGTCGCTCACCGTGTCGCCGATCAAGGATGCGACCGGACAGGTCGTCGGCGTGTCTGCCATTGCGCGGGACATTACCGCGCGGAAGCGCGCAGATACGGCACTCCGCACCAGCGAGGCGCGCTGGCGGTCGATTATTGACTCGGCCGTCGACGGCATCATCGTGATCGACGCCAAGGGCTGCATCGAGGCGTTCAATTGTGGAGCGGAGCGCTTGTTTGGCTACCGGGCCTTGGAAGTGATCGGCCGCAACCTGAACATGCTGATGCCGTCGCCCTATCACGAGGAACACGATGCCTACATCGCACGATATCTCGCCACGGGCGCGCAAAAGATCATTGGAATCGGTCGAGAGGTCACCGGACTTCGGAGGGACGGCACCACGTTTCCGGTGCATCTCTCCGTCGGAGAAATGGCGATCGGCCGTGAACGAAAATTTACGGGCATCCTTCACGACCTGAGCGCGCGCGTGCGCATCGAAGAGCAGATGCGCGAACAGACCGCGTTAGCCAAGCTCGGAGAGATGGCGGCGGTGATCGCCCACGAAGTGAAAAACCCGCTGGCCGGCGTGCGAGGTGCGATTCAGGTCATTGGCAGTCGTCTGCCGAAGGAGAGCAAAGATGCGGTGATAGTGAAAGAGATCGTCGCCCGCATCGACGCCCTCAATGAGTTGATGAAGGATCTTTTGTTGTTTGCGCGGCCTCCCCAACCGAAGGCCAGGCCGGTGGAAGTGGCCACACTCGTGGCGACCACGGCGGACCTGCTGAGTGACGACCCGGCGCTGAAGGACGTGCACGTGATGGTGAATGGCTCCGCGCCGCCGATACCCGCGGAAACCGACCTCCTCAATATTGTGTTCGTGAACTTTCTGATCAACGGCGCGCATGCCATGCAAGGTCGCGGCACGATTCGCGTCTCGCTCACCTTGATTGACGACATCTGCCAAATCGCGTTCAGCGACAGCGGACCGGGCATCCCCGCCGAGGTGCGGGACAAGATCTTCACGCCATTCTTCACCACCAAGGCCAGGGGATCGGGCCTTGGCCTCCCGACAGCCAAGCGGTTGATCGAGGCGCATCGAGGAACCATCAGCATTGGGTGCCCGCCTGATGGAGGCACGACCGTCACAATCCGCCTTCCTGCACAAAGCGCCGCCACGGTGTAAGGGCTCGGCAGGCTTGGATCAATTATTGCAAGCGTACTTTTCCGCGGATGATGGAAAAATCCCCAGCGCTCCGGGTGCTCGTGGTCGAAGATGAGCTGCTCATTCGGTGGTCGATCGCCGAAACGCTTGGGCACGCTGGGCACACCGTCATCGAAGCCGAAGACGGGGCGACTGCGGTTCGGGCCCTGACGGCTCTTGCGGAGCCCGTCGACGCGGTACTCCTGGATTACCGGCTACCTGATTCGAACGATCTGACGCTGCTCGCGAATATCCGGCGGCTCTCGCCTCACAGCCCAGTGATTCTGATGACGGCCTATGGCACGGAGGAGGTCACTAAGGGCGCACTCGACCTCGGCGTATACAGAGTGATGAGCAAGCCATTCGAGATGCATGAACTTGAGGAGTTGCTCCTCCAGGCGTGCGCGTCGGGCCCAAGTAACGAGGAGCCAACTTGACACCTGACCCGGGCTGCGAGCAACTCGGTCTCGGCGGGAGAGATGCGGAGAAGGTCGCGTAGTCGTCAACAAAGCCGCCGCTGAATTTCAACAGCGAACGGGGCAACCCCGCTCCGGCGACGGTACATCATATTGCCAGAGACCCCAAGGCAGCGCCTGCCACTTCACGCTCTCATTAAAGGAAATGGTTCTCGACATCGGGTGCTTCTGACACTCGTTAATCATGACATCAGGAGAGTCGTGACGGACAGGTAGATCC
>JBKKBS010000416.1:0-5267 GCA_046713815.1 Tepidiformaceae bacterium | reverse complement strand
GTCGAAGATTGCCAGCAGCCGGGGCTTATCGTGCGCAAACATCACGTTGTCAAGCTTGTAATCGCCGTGGACGATGGTCGCGGGCGCCTCCGCCGGGAATCGCGCCCGCACCCCCTCCCAGATCTCGTCCAGGCCCTTCAACTCCCTCGTGCGAGGTCGCGTGAGTTCCCATTGCGAACTCCAGCGCTGCACCTGGCGCGATACGTATCCCGATTCGCGTCCATCGATGCCCACTGCCTTCCAGTCCACGGCATGCAACTCGACGAGTGTGTCGATCATTTCGCTCGCGATCTGCCCCCGGCCGGCCTCCGTGTCGTACGCCGGCGGGATCGCGTCGCGCATGACGAACCCGTCGGTGCGTTCCATCAAGTAAAACGGCGCGCCGATGACGGATGCATTCTCGCAGACGGCAATCGGTCGCGGCACGCGCGCCTTGCCGTGTAGTGCCGCCAGGAAGCGATGTTCGCGGATCACGTCGTGTGCGGTTGGCAGCAGGGGGCCATTCGGAGGTCGCCGCAGCACCCACCGCTCGTCGCCATGAGTGACATAAAATGTCTCGTTCGAAAAGCCCGCAGTGTGCTTCTCCACCACAAGCGGCCCGCTGCCCCCGGGGACGTGCTCGTTCACGAAGCGCTCAAGCGCGGGCAAATCGATCAACTGGTCGAGAGTCGGCGATTCCATAAAGCACCAGAGTCTGTCCGCCACAGTGCCGCCAAGTCAAACCCATGTCCTGTGGTAATCATCGCGGCCACTACTCCCCCTCTCCACCGCAGTGGAGAGGGGTCGGGGGGTGAGGGGCTCATTCCACCATCCTCAGCAGGATCTCCCGCAGGCGCGGGGTCTTTTTGAGCGCGTCGCGCATCTCGGCGACGTTCTCCTCGCTCAGCATGAGCGGGCTGCGTTGGAAGGAGCCGCGCTGCGTAAACGAGCAGAAGCGGATGCTCCAGCTTCCGGCGGCCCCGCCCTCCGTGTACTCCATCAGTTGGATGGCGGGCACATGGTGCTCGCCGCTGAAGCGTGCCTCCTCGGTGATCACCCCGCTCCCCCAGTGCATCGTGAACGGCCGCGGCACCTTCGCTGAATCTGCCATTGCGTGCCTCCACCGGGGAGCATAATCGTTGTCGTGGATGGTCGGTGTATCCGGAGGATCCGGGGTGAAGGCGACGGAGCGCTTGCCGACGCGCGCGCCACTGATGCACGGGTAGCCAACGCCAACGCCCAACGGTCAACGGCACGGCCTTGCCCCATGCCTCGCGCCTGTTGCCTAATGCCCTCACATGTCCGCCCCTCCGCGCAGCCACATCTCCAGCCGTACGTCCGTCTTTACGGAGTCGGTCATCCGCGAGATGACGCGCCTCGCCATGATGCACGGCGCGATGAACCTCGCCCAGGGCTACCCCGACTTCCCGGCGCCTGACTTTATCAAGCGTGCCGCCATCGACGCGATAAACGCCGACATCAACCAGTACGCCATCACCTGGGGCTCTCCGCGCCTGCGCCGCGCCATCGCCGACAAGACGAAACGCTTCCATGGCCTCGACCTCGACCCTGACCGTGAGATCACGGTCACCTGCGGCGCCACCGAGGCGATGATGGCCGTCCTTCTCGCGGTCGTCGAGGAAGGTGACGAGGTGATCGTCTTCGAGCCCTTTTACGAGAACTACGTCCCCGACGCGGCTATGAGTGGCGCCACCCTCAAATTCGTCACACTTCGCGCACCCTTGTTCACGTTCGACCTGATGGAGCTGCGCGCGGCGTTCTCGCCAGCCACGCGCGCCATCATCGTCAACACACCGAACAACCCCTGCGGGAAGGTGTTCACGCGCGACGAACTCGTCCAGGTCGCCGCCCTCTGCCAGGAGTTCGACGCGCTGTGCATCACCGACGAGATCTACGAGCACATCCTCTACGACGGGCTGGATCATGTGCCCATGGCCACCCTTCCTGGCATGTACGACCGCACGGTCACCATCAGCGGCCTCTCCAAGACCTTCAGCATCACCGGTTGGCGCATCGGATACGTGCTCGCCAGGCCCGAAATCAGCGACGCCGTGCGCAAGGTCCACGACTTCCTCACGGTTGGCGCCCCCGCGCCGTTGCAAGAGGGCGCGGCCGTCGCCATGGAGCAGGCCGACGCTTACTACCCCGAGCTCCGCGGCATGTACGAACGCAAGCGCGGCATCCTCCTGCGCGCGCTCCGGGAGGCCGGGTTCAAGTGTCACGAGCCCGAGGGCGCCTACTACATCATGGGAGACTTCAGCGACCTCGGCTTCGCAGGAGACGATGTCGCGTTTGCACGCCACATGATCGAGAAGGTTGGGGTCGCGCCCGTGCCCGGATCCAGCTTTTACCGCCCCAGCAGCGCGGAAGGCTCCCGCCTCGTGCGCTTCACCTTCTCCAAGTCCGAGGAAACCCTCGATGAAGCTGCCCGCCGCCTCTCCTCCATCTGACCTGATGCCGACTCCCCTTCTCCACCGCAGTGGAGAGGTCCGGGGGGTGAGGGCGCCGGTTGGCCGTACGCCCCCGCGCGCTACGCTCGAAACATGAACCGATCACCATTCTTGGTCGCTGCCATAGCCGTGCTGGCGCTGCCTGCCCTCGTGGCCTGCGGTGGCGACGACGATGACGACGACACGACTCCCACCGCAACTGCTTCCCAACAGACGACGCGTACCCCCACGAAGCCTCCCGAAGGCTCACCCACCACAGGAGGCACGAAATTGGAAAACGCAACTGTCACCGCCAGCGGCCTGCAGTACACCGACGAGAAGGTCGGCACGGGCGCATCCCCGCGTATGGACCAGCAGGTCACTGTCCACTACACCGGTAAGCTCGCCTCTAACGGCACCGTCTTCGACAGCTCCGTGCAGCGCGGCCAGCCGGCGACGTTCGCCATGACTGGCGTGATCAAGGGCTTCTCGGAAGGTCTGTTGACGATGAAGGTGGGCGGCAAGCGGACGGTCTTCATCCCAGCCGCGCTTGGTTACGGCGCACGCGTCCAAGGGCCGATTCCGGCGAACTCGGACCTGATCTTCGAACTCGAACTCATCGCCATCAAGTAGTACCAGCGTCGGCCAAAATCAATCGGCCCTCGTCGCATGTCGATGAGGGCCGACTGGCGTTCGCGCGGTAGGTGGGTTAGCCCATCGTCTGCACATGCTCGGGCGTGATCTTGTAAATGACGCGCGTCTCGGCCGGGTTGCGGCCCGGGTAGCTGTCCGCGCCCAGGTACTTCTTCGCGAGCTTGTCGATGTGCGCGTCCGCGCCGTCTGTCGTCTTCTCCGTCACGCGGCCCCGCACCTGGATGTAACGATACGGGTTCGCGGAGTCAGTGACCGACAAGGCAACGCGGCCGTCGCGGTCGAGGTTACGCACCTTCTGCCGGCCCTCGGCCGTGTTGAAGAGGATCGTGTCGCCGTCGACGTCGATCCAGACCGGCGTCGATTGCGGCGATCCGTTGGCCATGCTCGTGGCGATGTGCGCGAGGTTCTTGCCGAGCAAGATGTCGCGGTGGGATTCGGGAATGGATGTCATTTCGATACTCCTGCTAACCATTGGTGTGCGGCTATTCTCGCGTAACTCCTATCGCGTCGCAACTCTCCGCGTAGAATCGCCCACAAACTGCAAGACCGCGAGAACACCCATGAAGGTCGGACTGCATATCCCCCAGGTCGGCCCCGCCGCCCGCCCCGAGAACATCGCGCCCTTCGCTCGCGCCGCCGACGAGGCGGGGTTCGATAGCCTCTGGGTCTTCGATCACGTCGTCCTCCAGAAGGATCAGGAGTCGAAATACCCCTACTCGCCCGACGGCAAGATGGGCTTTAACCCGCAGCTCGACTTCCTCGAACCGCTCACGTTGCTCACGTACCTCGCGGCCATCACCGAGCGCGTACAACTGGGCACGAGCGTGCTCGTCGTGCCGATGCGCCACCCCGTGCTCCACGCCAAGATCCTCGCCACCATGGACCGCCTTTCCAACGGCCGCGTCATCCTCGGCGCGGGCGTGGGTTGGTGGAAGCAGGAGTTTGAGGTTCTGGACGTGCCCTTCGAAAAGCGCGGCAAGCGCATGGACGAATGCCTGCAACTGATGCGATCGTTTTGGAAAGACGAATGGGTCAATTTCCGCGGCGAGTTCTACGAGGCCGTCGACTGGACCTGCAACCCGAAGCCCGCAAACGGAGGCATCCCCATCTGGCTCGGCGGCGAAAGCCGTCAGCAGATGGAGCGCATCGGTCGCTTCGCCGAGGGTTGGCTCGCCACCGCCAGGAGCCTCCCCACGCTCGCCGACGACTTTCAGGTGGCGAAAGACGCCGCCGAGAAGGCGGGACGAGACCCGTCGACGCTCACGGTAGCGGTCGAGGGTGCGGGGGCGCTCGGGTCGGAGAATCTCCCCCAGGTCGCCGAGCAACTCGCGGCGCTCGCCGCAAGGGACGTGAGCCACGCTATCTGCATGATCAGTCCGCGTGAATACTCCGGCGCGGTCGATATCATTCGCCAATTCGGCGCCGATCACCTGCCTTCGATTCGCGCGCTGTAGAGAGGTGGCCGTGCCTGATGCGCCCATCGCGAGCCGCCCGCATATGCCGGGATATGGCTTGCAGCCAGAAAACGGCGGCGAGGGGCTCCTCCAATGGGACTGGGCCGAGGAGCGTCTCGTCGCCTCGCACAACTACTGGATTGCCACGGCGCGCCCGGATGGGCGTCCGCATCTCATGCCCGTCTGGGGCGTTTGGCGGGCCGCCGCGCTCTGGTTCAGCACAGGTGCGGACTCGCTGAAGGCGCGGAACCTTGCGAGCGAGCCGCGCTGTTCAGCAAGTACGGAACGCGGCGACGAAGCCGTCATCGTGGAGGGAACAGTGACGCTCGTGTCCGATGCCAGCGTTCTGGCCGCCGTGTATGAGGCGTACGGCGCGAAGTACAACTGGCCGATGGATGGCGAGCCGTTTCATGTACTTTGGCCGCGCCTCGTCTTCGGATTCATCGAACACGCCGACAAGTTCTCCTCCACCGCCACGCGCTGGACATTCGCCGAGCTTCCGTGACGCTCGCGCGTTCGGGCGACCCCTGCGCGCCGACCTGGACTCGTCGCCTTGGACTTGGAAATAAGAACTTTGGACGGGTCGTCGTCGACTCCACGCCCTCGCCCGTGCGACACTGTTCCGCGTGAGTGGCAGGTTGCTCGTTCTCGGCATGCTCGGCGCGGCACTCGCCCTGGTGCTCATCTTCCAGGCCCTGAATCAGTGGACTTAGCCTTCGCCGCCCTTGCA
>JBKKBS010000415.1:0-2666 GCA_046713815.1 Tepidiformaceae bacterium | reverse complement strand
TTTCCACGAAGAGTTGTCGCCACGGCACCCGTGGCTGCTAGGATTCGCGACATCCCTCGCTGGAGTCTCCTCATGGCCCGCATACCCCTGCCCACCCGCGACACACTTCCGACCGATGAGCTGAAGGAGCGCTGGGACCGCACCGCCAGCCGCGGGCCGGTGCTCAACATCCTGCGCGCCTTCATGACGAATCCCGGCATCGAGATCAATGCCTTCCAGGTGTGGCGTGCAACCGGGCTTGAGCCAAGGGCACGGGAGATCGTCATCCTGCGCTGCGCCTACCGAAAGCAGAGCACCTACGAGTGGCACCAGCACGTACGCATCGCGCGCGACGCGGGCCTCTCTGACGAGGTGATCAACGGGATACGGAACTGGACGGACGCGACCGGCTTCTCCGGGGACGAGCGCGCCTTGCTCGCCTATGTCGACGAACTCGCCGAATCCTCGCGGCCAAGCGACGCATCGTTCGAGGCAGTCTCGCGCAACCGAAGTACAGGCGAAGTGTTCGGGGTCACGTTCCTGATCACGCTTTACTTCCAGCTTGCACATGTGATGGCAGCCCTAGACCTCGAGACCGAGGACCCGTTCGTGGGCTGGGAGCTGTAGGCCCCCTCGCCCCCAACCCCTCTCCACTGCAGTGGAGAGGGGAGCGCGCCGACACCCCGCCGCCCAAACCCCGACCCTCTCCCGCAGCGGCGGGAGAGAGAGAAACCGTCCGATTGGAACCATTTTCACGGCAGGGGAGTGATCGCCGCATTCGGGCTATTTTCGGGCGGGAATGCGTTTGTCCGGGAGCGAGCGGCCCGTGTTCGCACGATTTTGGCAGGGGGAAAACGCCCGCTCCTTACCAGTCGCGGCTCCGAACCGCGCGGGAGCAGCGCAGTCTGTAGCTCGCGGGTAAGCGGGCGCTGGGCGCCCCAGCGGCCAGCTCAACGCCTGAACGCAGGCGCGCGCTTTTCCACGAAGGCGCGGGCTGCCTCGCGGAAGTCATCCGAACCCACCAGCGCCGCGTGGTCCTCGGTCTCCAGCTCGAGGTACTGTTTGAAGTTCATGCCTTCCGCGGCGAGGTAATGCGATTTCATCGTCCTGAGGGCTTTCGGCGACTGGGCGGCGAGGAACGCCACGAGCTTCGCCACTTCATCACGGAAGCCGGCGTCGTCCCACACGCGAGCCACGAGGCCGTACCGGTGCGCTTCGTCGGCGGAGAACTTTTCGCAGAGGAACGACAACTCCCGCGCCCGCGCCGCGCCGACGAGATGTGGCAACGACCAGGGAAGGCCCATGTCGCCCGCCACCGCCACTTTGAGGAAAGCCGTGCTGAAGTTGGCCGATCGGGCGGCCACGCGCAGATCCGCCCCGCACGCCCAGCCGAAGCCGGCGCCCGCGCAGGCGCCGTTGACCGCGGCGATGGTCACGGCTGGCATCTCGTGCAACAGGCGCGCGACGTGGTAGGCGAGGACGTTGTTGCGCTCGCCGTCGGTGGCGCCGGCCGCGCTCGCCTTCAGGTCCGCGCCGGGGCTGAACGAGCGGCCCGCTCCGGTCATCACGAGGACGCGCAGGGAGGTGTCATTGACGGCCGCTTCGAGGCAGGCGTAGGTCTCATTGACCATTCGGATCGTCATGCCGTTGAACTGCTCCGGGCGGTTCAAGGTGAGGGTCGCGATGCCGTCATTCGCTTCGTAGAGAATCGTCTCGTAGCTCGTCATGATTCGTTGTGCTCCAGGATGAAGTGTCGCCATCCTACTCCGCGTGAGTGGCTCACGGAGGCTCTGAGTCGCTTTCTCCGCGCCTCCGTGATTTCACTTCAATCCTGGAGTGACTTGAGCGGGTGGCGGCCATCGACGTTCCCGATGAGGTTGCCGTGGATGTTGTAGCCGAGCAGTTCCTGGAGACGGGTGGGCAGTTCGCGGGCCGTCTGGCGGGGGACGGCGAGGTACTGGTTCTCCTGCTGCCGCAACCACGCGACGACGTACTCCAGGATGATCCCCAGGCGCGGACGGTCGGTTGTGTTGGCCCCGCCGCCGTGGAAAGCGCTGCCGACGAAGAACATCACGGAGCCCGCCGGCATCACGGCGCGGCGAACCGGATCGTCGGCTGTGGGCGCGCGGTCAACCCAGGTGTGGCTCCCGGGCACGACGATGGTGGCGCCGTTGGCCTCCGTGAAGTCGTCGATCGCCCACATCGTGTTCACCACCAGCTCCTGGTGGGGCCGCGCGATGGGATAGACGCCGTCGTCGCGATGCAGGTCCTGGGCCGTTTCTCCCGGCCGGATCTGGATGGCCTGTGGCGCGCTGAGCTGATAACTCCCGAGGACGCGGTCGAGCACACCCAGCACGAGCGGATGCGTCGCCGCGTCGTCGAAGGCGCGCGTCTTGGCGAAGAGTGAATAGATGCGTCTGGTCTCGAAGCCCTCGAAGTCGTTGCGCCCCTGGCGCGTCGCCTCCAGCAATCGCAGCAACTCACGGCGCTTCACCTCAAGTTCGGGCGCGCTCAAGACGCCCTCGACGATCGCATATCCGTCGCGTGCCAACGTCCCGGATACTTCCTCCACGGACGGCAAGGCAGTCGTTCTCGACATTCGCAACTCCCGATCGCAGGCTTCCGTTCAAGTCCAGGGCACAATCTACACCTTGCAGCGACAGGCTCGTGGGCCTCACGCACGAAAT
>JBKKBS010000414.1:0-3631 GCA_046713815.1 Tepidiformaceae bacterium | reverse complement strand
CGTTCGAGGAGATCGTGGCCGTAGGCGCCGGACCCCAGCGCCATGAGTGGATTCGACCAGATGGGCACGAGCACTCGCACAACGACTTCCGGCCGCCGCACCTCCCCCAGCGCGCGCCGTGTCTCGCGAGCGATGGCCGCCGCCGCCTCTGGCTTCCCGACGAGGCGGCCGACCTCCTCCACCATGGCGACCGCTTCCTCGACGGAGTTCGGATCGGTGAGGAACACGTCGAGGCCGGCGGCTCGGAGGGCTTTGACGTCTTCGCGCCTGTTCTCCTCCTTGTTCGCGATCACAAGGTCCGGGGCCAGCGCGAGGACGCGTTCGACGCTCGGGTTCTTCGTGCCGCCGACAATCGGTACGCGATCGATCACGCTCCTCGGCTCCTCGCAGAAGCGCGTGCGCCCCACGAGGGCATCGCCAGCCCCGCGCACGAACAGCAGCTCTGTCAGGCTTGGGACGAGACAGACGATACGTTGGGGAGACGGCACGGGGAGAGCGTACCAACTGCGAGTGTCGCCTGCGCCTGGCGAGCACGATGCCTCCGCGGAGTTGCCTGTGAATGGCGAGGCGGTAGTCTGACCATTGCGCCCGGTTTCATCAGCTGGGGCTGGCGGGACGTATGGAGGGTGTGATGAAGCGCGCATTGAGTATCGGGTTGTTGGCCGTTGGTGCGGGATTGTTCGGAGCGTCGATGGTGTTCGCCGCGGACCCGCCGAAGCCAGCCTTGAAGTATCGGGGCTACGCGCCGGAAGTCACTCGCGCGGAGAACCCGACACCCACTCCGGCTCCACCGGCGCCCACGCCGGCGCCGTACATCGGGCCCGTGGCATCGCTGTACCTGGCCTCCGCGTCCGTCACGGGTAATGCGCAGGTGGAGAGCCGCGATGTCGAGACACGCGGCGGCGGACCGGTGTTCCAGGACCCGAGCCACCCCGCGCGCATCGCCTGGTACAGCAGCTACGGCTTGCCCGGCTGGCGCGGCAACAACTCGATCTTCGCCGCGCACGTCAACTACGTGGGCTATGGCGATGGCCCCTTCGTCTATCTGACGAGCGCCACTATCGGCGACGCGCTCTACGTGACGATGGCTAATGGCGAGGTCTACGCCTACACGGTGCTGTCGGTCGAGGTCATCCCTCTTGGCTCTCTCGACATGGGTGCCATCGTATTCCCGCCGCTCGAGAGCAATGCGGAACGTGTGACGCTCATCAGTTGTGGCGGGACATTCGTCCCCACGTCCTACGGCGGCGAATACAACAGCCGCGTCATCCTTGTGGCGGAACGTTACGTCCAGTAGGCGCATGAAACATTCTGGCGTGCCGCCCCCTTCCAGCACTACACCCGCAACAGGCTGGGGTCGGCAACGCCGTAACGGTTGAAGACCGCCGGAGTGGTTGCTAAGATGGAAAAGGAGCAGTCTGCCCCGCGCAGGCCGTGAGCGGTCGCAGCGCCCCCTGAAGACACAAGGATTTTGTTTTACCGATGACTGATGATCCCCTGACGGAGAATCGCAGCTCTAGCGCCGACGACGTGATCGGCGGCGTCCTCAGCCGCCTGTCGACCGGCGACTTCGGCGAAGACTCCGAAGAAGAAGAAGACTCCGGTTCCGACGCGGCAACCGACGAAGAGGATACCGCCGCTGACGCCGAGGAGGAGGAAGAGGAGGAAGACGTCTCGCTCTCCCTCCTGAGCGACGAGTCCGAAGGCATCGACGACCCGGTACGGATGTACCTGCGCGAAATCGGGAAGGTCTATCTGCTGACGGCGGACGACGAGAAGCACCTGGCTCGGCAGATGGAGGAAGGCAACCATTTGCGCGCGATTGAGGAGCGCTACGTTGCGATGTACGGGCATCCTCCCTCCGCGGCGCGCGTGGCAGTCGAGCTGCTGAAGCAATGGCAGGAGTTGACGCCACTTTACAAAGCGGCCAAGGTCTTCATTCCCGAATACGAGAAGCATCTCAAGGCGCCCGAGCCAGGAGAAGAGGCCATCGGCCCGCGGATGCCCAAATGGCGCAACACGGCGCCGGACGTCAACAAGAAGCTGAAGACGGCAGGGCCCGTCGAAACGATCGGCGACCCCCAGTTCCGGGGGCTGATCGACGGCGAGATGGACCACAACTTCCGGGGCTACGTCGTCGTCAAGCACAAGCGGCTCGAAGAGGACTTGGACGACGAGATTGTGATGCTCTCGATCGTGACACACATTCTGACCGCTGACCTCGTGGACCAGATGGCGACGGAGGCCGGGGGCGAAGACCAGGTCATGCCCCCGAGCGAGGGTCTGGTCGAGAAGATCACCCCTCTGGAGGACAAGCTCCGGTATCACTTCGACACGGTGAAGCACAACGGCTACAAGGCGGAGAAGCGCCTCACGGAAGCGAACCTCCGCCTCGTCGTCTCGGTCGCGAAGAAGTACATCGGCCGCGGCATGTCGCTCCTGGACCTCATCCAGGAAGGCAACATCGGCCTCATCCGCGCAGTCGAGAAGTTCGACTACCGCAAGGGATTCAAGTTCTCGACTTACGCGACATGGTGGATCCGCCAGGCGATCACGCGGGCGATCGCGGACCAGGCGCGGACGATCCGGATCCCCGTGCACATGGTGGAGACGATCAACAAGCTCGTCCGCGTCAGCCGGCGGCTGGTGCAGGAGTATGGCCGCGAGCCCACGAGCGAAGAGATCGCCCGCGGTATGAGCGAAACCGGGAAACAGGACGGCTCGGCCGGCTTCACGCCGGAGCGAATCCGCGAAATCCAGAAGGTCTCCCAGGAGCCCGTCTCCCTGGAGACGCCGATCGGCGAGGAAGAGGACAGCCACCTCGGGGACTTCATCGAGGATGCGAGCGCGCTAGCGCCCGCCGAAGCGGCCAGCCAGCAGCTCCTGCGGGAGCAGGTCGAAGACGTGCTCGCCAGCCTCACGAGCCGCGAACGGCGTGTGCTCCAGCTCCGCTTCGGTCTAGAGGACGGGCGTAGCCGGACGCTTGAGGAGGTCGGCCGCGAGTTTGGTGTGACGCGTGAGCGCATCCGCCAGATAGAGGCGAAGGCGCTGCGCAAGCTCCGCCACCCGAGCCGCAGCCGCAAACTGAAGGATTACCTCGACTAAGGCCCTAACCCCCGGCCCCTGTCCACTGAGGTGGAGAGGGGAGGCGATAGTTAGCCCGTGTGGAGTGTCCGGGCGTAGCGGAGCAGGCCGATGACGGACTTTGCATCGGCGATCTCGCCGGTGTCGACGGCGGTGAGCGCTTCGTTCAGGGTGATCGTTTCCACTTCGATGTCCTCGTCTTCGTCGCCGGCGAGCCGCGACTCGGCGAGGGCGGTGCAGACGAACAGGTGGATGTACTCCGTGGTGTAGCCGGGGGCGACGTAGAGCCCGCCCATGGGCTCAATCGTTCCCGGGCGCATGCCCACTTCCTCCTGCAGCTCGCGCGCCACGGCAGCCAAGGGCTCTTCGTCACGTTCGAGGGTGCCCGCCGGGATCTCGAGCAGGCGCCGGCCAGCGGCGTGGCGGTATTGGGTCACGAGCAGCAGACGGCCGTCGTCGAGCACGGGCACCATCGCCACTGCGCCGGGATGCCGAAGGGTCTCGCGGAACGCGCGTATGCCGTTGGCCATCTCAAGCTGGTCGAGCT
>JBKKBS010000413.1:0-3396 GCA_046713815.1 Tepidiformaceae bacterium | reverse complement strand
TCCCCCTTCCCCTGGAGCGCAGTAAAGATTGCTGGAAATGGCGCGAGCCGTTCCTGAAAATGACTGATTCCGCACGTTACGACGTGCGAAGTATGAAGGTGCTATGAAGAATCGCCTCACGATCGCGTCAGCCGCATTTCCTCAGATTCAGCCGTTCGTCGGTTCCGTTTCTCCGGCCGCCTCTCTGCAACCCTTGCGGATGGTGTTGTACAGCCCGCACCAGCTCCATCTCAGCGCTCTGCGAAGCCTTTTCGATCAGAGTACCCGCTACGTTGTCACCGCTGAATCGCTGTCGTTCGATGCCAGTCTCGACCGTGCCGTAAGCGAGCACGCCGACATCGTGGTGATCGACTTCGAGCTGGACGGCCGAAATTCTGCCGGCATGCTTTCATTCGAAACGTTTCTACGGAAGGCCACCAATGTTCCGTCGGTCATTCTCACCTCGGCTCTCGATCCCGACATGTGTCAACGGACGCTTCGCGCTGGTGTGACCGGAATCGTGGCAAAGAATATTTCCGGTGAAGCGCTCATGGAAGTCGTGGACCAGATCAGCAAGGGGCGCATGTGGCTTGAGCGCTCACTGATGACGGCGATGTTCGCCGACTCATCGCACAACGTCCGCGCGAAGTGCGCCGACAGCAGGAAGATCGCCGAGCTCACCCCGCGTGAGCTGGAGATCGTCGCGACCGCCTCGACCGGTGCAACGAACCGCCACATCGGCGAGCGGCTCTTCATCTCCTCCTCTACGGTCCGGCATCATCTTTCATCGATCTTCGCCAAGCTTGGCGTAGCCTCACGCGGCGAGTTGATGGTGTACGCCTACCGGCACAATCTTGCCGGCCCGTCCGCACGTTCGAACGAGGGCTGAAGTTCGGCCTCTTCCACCGGTTGTATATAGGTCGGTCGTCCTATATATCCGCCGCTACTCCCCCGGACATGCAGCTACTTCTCCAGACACATCGGCCCTCCACTTTTTGAATCTTCGGCCGATGTCGCTCACGCATTGAAGGTCTATCTTTCACGAAGATCCTCGACCTAACAATTCGCGTCCATCGAAGGAGAGAGCATGACCGCATCTCGCACCGGTGCCATCCACCGTGCCATCTGGGTTTCTGTTGTCTTATCGCTCCTCGCCATCACACCACAGGCCTCTGCCCAGCAATGCGTCAACACCGTGGAAGCAGACGTCGTCGCGCTCGATCAGGTGTTTTTCTGGAATCGACTGGGCGCGGTGCAACCGCAGGGAATGATGTTCGCTTTGCGGCGGGACGTGGTAGCGGTTGACGCTACGCGCGGCCTCGTTGCCGGCAACGTGCAACTGCGTCTGGGGAAACGTCCCCGGCCACTGGTGTTGCGGATGAACGCCGGGGAATGCCTGCAGATCCGCTTCCAGAATCTTCTCGCTCCTTCGCCGGTCGATCAAGAGCAGCCCGCCACGCGCACGGCGTCGATCCGCGCCCTGGGCCTGCAACTGGTCGGCAGCATCGCCTCGGATGGCAGCAATGTCGGCAGGAACGCCAGCAGCCTCGTGTCTCCGGGCGGCCAGGCGACCTACACGGTGTTCGGCGAGCGTGAAGGTTCCTATCTCTTATTCAGCGGGGCCGCGATGACCGGCGGCGAGGGCGACGGAGGCTCACTCAACGCAGGCCTGTTCGGAGCGGTGAACGTGCAGCCGGCCGGCTCCCAGTGGTATCGCAGCCAGGTGACCAACGAGGATCTTGCGCTGGCCACGTCCGGCAGCACCGCCGATGGTCATCCAATCATTAATTATGAGGCCGTCTATCCGGCCGGGCATCGCTTCTCCGGTCTGCCGATTCTGCGGCTGCGCCAGGGGAACACGATCATTCACGCTGACCTGACGGCAGTCATCACCGGACCGGGCGGCGGCCGCTTCCCGGCGGGTACATTCCGACCAAACCCGGCCGAGCCCGATCGCGATCAGCCCTTTCGCGAGTTCACCGTCATTTACCACGATGAGATCGGGGCCGTGCAGGCATTCGCCGAGTTCGAAGATCCCGTTCTGAGTCACACGCTCCACAGCGTGCGCGACGGATTCGCCATCAATTACGGCGCGGCGGGCGCAGGCGCCGAGATTCTTGCAAACCGCCTGGGTGTCGGTCCCATGCATTCCTGCACGGAATGTAAATACGAAGAGTTCTTCCTCTCTTCGTGGACGGTCGGCGATCCGGCCATGGTCGTGGATGTGCCGGCCAACGCTCCCTGTAGCGTCACCGACATCCGTTCGGGACTGCCCTGTCGACCAGCGCCGGGACCAAAAGCTACCAAGGCGTTTTACCCCGACGATCCATCGAACGTCTACCACAGCTATCTCAGCGACCACGTCAAATTCCGGATCGTGGATGCCGGCTCGAAAGAGCATCACATTCACCATCAGCACGCCCATCAGTGGCTGGCCACGCCCGATAGCGACAACTCGGCCTACCTCGACAGCCAGGCCATCGGGCCGGGCAGCGCATTCACCCTGGAGATGGCCTACAACGGCAGCGGCAATCGCAATCAGACCGTTGGCGACTCGATCTTTCACTGTCACCTCTACCCGCATTTCGCGCAGGGAATGTGGGCTCTGTGGCGGGTTCACGACGTTTTTGAAAGCGGAACACCGTTGGACGCGGCCGGCCGGCCTGTGACTGGCTCGCGCGCTCTGCCCGACGGCGAAATCGCCGCCGGAACTCAGATTCCTGGCGTCGTGCCTGTACCGACTCTGGCCATGGCACCACTGCCTGCAGCGGTGTCCATTGTCAACGGCCAGATGCAGGTGAGCGGAGCTGGCAACCCCGGTTATCCGTTCTTCGTACCGGCCGTGGCCGGACACCGGCCGCCGCATCCGCCGCTCGACACCATCGACGACGGCGGCCTGCCGCGTCACATCATCGTCGGCGGTACGGCCACCGAAGTTCACACCCGTCTCGATTTCAATAAAGAGCTCGTCGCCGTCGACGCGAAAGCGGTTCCGGAAACCGGCTCCGCAACCGAGCTTGCGGCCATTGCCTTCCATGCTCAGCGGACGCACCCGAGTTACACACCCAGCGGCGCGCCGGGCAACTTCATCACCAATGGACTGCCGGCGCAGCCGGGCGCTCCCTTTGCCGACCCGTGCGTTGACGATTTCGGGCGCGCCATCGGCACGCCGCGTCTCTACAAGACGGCAGTGATCCAGCTCGACGCCAAGTTGAACAAAGCGGGCTGGCATTTTCCGCAGCAGCGCATCCAGACGCTGTGGAGCGATGTGGCCGCGACGCGGAACGGAACGCGGCCGCCAGAGCCGCTCTTCTTTCGAGCGTATTCGAACGACTGCATCACCATTCACCACACGTCAATGACCCCTCACATCTACGAGGTCGACGCGTTCCAGGTGCGTACGCCGACCGATGTCAT
>JBKKBS010000412.1:0-12921 GCA_046713815.1 Tepidiformaceae bacterium | reverse complement strand
GGTGGCATACGTCGGTCAATACGTGGCGTTCGTCTTTCTCCTGTGGATGATCCCGGTCTTCGGCGGCCTTGGCTGGGTCGCATTCCTTGCGCTTGATTTTCTGCTCGTCCTCGCCCTCATGGCGCTCGCCTTTCGCTGGCTCTATTCATCGGCCACTCGGCGCCTGCTCTCTGCCGTGGGCGCGCAACCGCTGCGCGAGAACGACGAGCAGGAGTTTGTGCGCATGGTCCAGAACATGAGCATCGCCTCCGGCCTGCCTCTCCCGGCGCTCTTTGTCATCGAAGAACGCGCACCGAACCTCCTCGCTATTGGAGTCTCGCCCGATGACTCGGCACTTGTCGCTACGAGAGGGTTGCTCCGCGCGCTCGACCGTCGCGAACTGGAGGCGGTCGTCGCCCATGCCTATGCACAGATTGGCAACGGCGACACCCGGCTCGACACCCTCCTCGCCGCGGGCGTGCGGTTCCTCAGGATCCCGGCGAGGTTCGTTGTCTGGGTGTGCCGGGGGCTCGCCCGGATCGCCGCCCACTTTGGGGCCGTGGGTTGGGGGTGTCTTACGCTGTTCGCCGCATGGATGCTGATCCCGATGGCCTTTGCTGTGGTCTTTGGCCTGACCGATCCCGACTTCTGGTGGATCTGCTGGATCGCGCTTGGCTTCCTCGTCTATATCTTCTTCCTCGGCCCGGCGCTGGCGGGCATCGTTGCCAGCGTGGTCGCGCGGGAACGGAAGCACCTGGCCGATGCCGAGGCCGTGCAGCTCACACGTCTCCCCGTCGGGCTTGCTCGCGCATTGGCCAAGGTAGACGCGGCGGGGAGCACTCAACCCGGCGCTCCCTCGGAGGCGGCAAACCTTTACTTCGCCGACCCCCTCACTGGAGGCTCCGGTTGGTGGGCGCTTGTCACCGACAGCCATCCGCCCGCCGCCGATCGCATCGAGACAATCTCGCGACTGGGCGGCATCGTGCCTCCGAGTGAGGTTATCGAGGCCGCCCAGGAGGGTACGGCGTTCGCCAGTCGTGAAGCGGAATCTCTGACGGCCACGATCTTGCCCGAGACCATGCCGTCGACCGAACCCATGCCCGTCTCGCTCAGCCTCATCCGGCTGCTTGAGGACGTGCCGCTGCTCTCATCGCCGCGCCTGGGTTCCGACGGCCGTGGCACCATCGTCTCCGGGACGCGTGTGACGGTTCTTACGGATACCGACGACTTTATGGAAGTCGTGACGCCGGACGACCGTTTTGGCTGGGTTTCGAAGCGGGCCAGCTTCGAGAACCTCGGCTGGCCGCCCGCGACCGCCTAGTTGCCGTTGCGCGACTCCAGGTAGCTCATCGTCCGACGATAGCTGTCCTCGTCGATATGCCCGGCAGACATCAGGTAAGTTGCAATCTGCTCGAGCGTGAGGATTGTCACGAGGTTGATGCCCGCCTGGCGCAGGGCCGCCCGGCCACCCTCCTGGCGATCAACGAGCGCCACCGCGTCGCGCACGACCAACCCCGCTTCACTGAGCGTGGCCGCGGTCTGGAGGATACTGCCCCCGCCCGTGATCAGGTCGTCGATCACGAGGCAGGTTTGTCCCCGCACGAAGCGGCCCTCGATCACGTCCGCTTTGTCCGTCGCCGGAGGATGGATGTAGATCATCGGCGAATTGATGTTGAGCGAAAACGCCGTGGCCACATGCAGCCCACCGAACGGCACCCCGGCGACGAGCGTGAACGGCTGCACCTGGGGGTGCCGCATCGACATCAGCGTCTCGAGCTCTTCCCGCACGATCTTCGCGCAGCGGGCCAGCACCTTCGGGTTCGAGATCAGGCGGCGGAGGTTGATGTAGATCGGCGAATGAACCGCCGTCCGGCCCAGCGTGAAGTCGCCAAAGTCAATGGCGTTCAGCTTCCAGAGTTCCTCTGCCAGCCAGAGATTACCTGCCGGTTTGGTTGACTTCGCCACGGACACTCCGAGTGAGGAAAGGATTTGACGTAACAGCGAGAGGCTGCGCCAGCGACGCAGCCTCTGTTTTCTGTTCAACGGGGTGTTGTGTCAAGCCCCCTTGGGCCTTTGGAGAGCATCCATGTTGTTGACAGGTCCCCGGTGTTAGCCGGGCGTCATGGCTCTAAGGCTCCATGTTGGGTGTCACAACGTTGTTTCGCCCCACGCAACGCCGGTCACGCGGGGCAGGCTCGATCGACCTGCCAGACACCCCAGCGAACTCGATCATCAACCATGGCAAGCCTCCTCTGGTAGGAGTTCATGCGGTTCCGGAACCAGCCTTCACGCTAGATCCGCAGCCATGCCATGTCAAGTGTTTTATTGACATTTCGATATCGCACTACTCCTCGATAATCCTGGGGAGCGTCGTCCGCACAGTGGTCCCCATCCCTGGGATACTGAGCACGGAAATTTCCCCACCCAGCCGTTGGGCTCGCGTTTGCATTGTTACTGTCCCCAAACCCCGGCCCACGGAGTGCACGTCGAATCCAATGCCATTGTCCTGGACCGTCAGCGCGGTCTCGGACGCCGACTGTCGCAGGTCGAGCGCGATCTTTGTCGGGCGCCCGTGACGGACAGCGTTGCTGATCGCCTCCCGCGCGATCGAGATAAGGTCCTCCGTCTCGCGCGGGGACAGCTCCTGCAGAGCGGGCGCGGAGATGTTGAAGACCACATCCACGCCCTGGGGCACGAGGTCGCGCAAGATGAACGCCAGGTCGCGCGACAGCTCCGGTTGAGTCGCGGGGGACTCTGCTTCTAGCGAGACGATGTATTGCCGGACGCCCCGGATGAGTTCGTTGATGTGTTCGACGCGCAAGGCGAATGTCTCCCGAACGCGCTGCGGCAACTCGGGGTCGTTGGAAAGCGCATCGGCTTCCAATCCCAGCGCGTAGAGCGACTGGATCGTCCAGTCATGCAGGTCCTGTGCGATCCGAACGCGCTCTTCGAGCAGCGTGATCCGCCCATGCCGTTCCCGCGCCAGTGCGTTCGCGAGACTGACAGCGGCCTGGAGCGAAAGGAACAGCGCCGAAAGTTCATCGGCCTCGGAGAACGCCGGCCGCTCGCGGTCGCGCGTCATGTAGAGCGACCCGATGGTTGTGCCGCCCGCACGGATCGGCGAGCCAAGGAACGGTCCCATGTCGGGGTGGCCTTCTGGCCAGCCCGTGAAGGTGGCATGACTATGAAGGTCCGCCAGCCGGATCGGGTGCTCGTGGCGGACGAGCTCGCCAAGCAGGCCGCGGCCACTTGGGGTCGCCCCCAGGCGCCCAGCAATCTGCTCATCCATTCCCACGAACACAAACCGGTTGAGCTTGCCCTCCTCGTCGAACGTCGAGATCGCCGCGTAGTCCGCGTTGGTCAATTCCTGTGCCCGTGCGGCCAGCCTGCGTAGCACTTCGCCCAGGTCGTTGGTCCCGGCCAGGAGTTCGCTCGTGACGGCCAATTCCGCCAGGCGTTGCCCGACATCCAGCCGCTCTGATCCCGTGTCGAGGGTCATCGCCTCGTCTCCTCTGGTGTCCCTTGCCGCATGAGGCTGGGGCCCGACGGTACCACCAACTGGGCACTTTCGACCATTAACGGGAAAGCCCACGCCGGTGATGATCGGGCAATGATTCGGCTGCTAATCAAACACCCCACGCTCGCCGCTGCCGTGCGGCTGGCCCTGCAATCACAGCTTTCCGTTGAGGGTGCCGCCGCTGGCCCCGCGGCATTCGGCGCTACGGTCGTGACCACGACCACGGACACGTCGCCCTTGGCGTGCCAGGCCCTCACCGGAAGCGGCACGCGCGTGGTGGTCCTCACTCCGCTTGCCACCTGCCTGGAACGCCAGAAATACGCCCTGGCGGGCGCCGCCCACTACCTCGAGATGAGCGGGAATATCTCCGCGCTGGTCGAAGCACTCTGTTCGACAGACCAACGAGAGGGCGTTGCGGATCCGGCCTGAGCGCTACTCCGGCAGCTTCTCTGATTCCATGCGGACCGAGAATGATGCAGCCTGGGCGCGACGAGCGAGTCCGAGTTTCGACAGGACGTCACTTACGTGGTGTTTGACTGTCTTCTCGGAAAGATAGAGCTGTTCGCCGATTTCACGGTTCGTCATTCCCTCCGCGATCAGCGCCAGGACCTTGCGCTCCCGCTCCGTGAGCTGCTGGGCGAGCTTCTGGTCCTGCGTGACCACCTGCCCTCTCCGGATCTGCTCGATGACGCTCGCGGCACTCGCCGGATCGAGTGTTGAGCCGCCGCGGCCCACCGTGGTCATGGCCCGCACGAGTTCCGCTGTCTGCACCTCTTTCAGCATGAAGCCGCTCGCGCCAGCGACGATCGCCCCCATCACCGCCTTGTCGTCGGCGAACGACGTCAGCATGAGGACGCTCGTCCCCGGGAGCGCGGAACGGATGTCGCGGCATGCCTCGATGCCGTTCTGCTTCGGCATGCGGATGTCCATTACGACGAGGTCCGGGCGTAGCCGGATCGCCTCACTGACCGCCTCGATGCCATCCCGCGCTTCCCCCACGACGTTGAACTCCGGGCGGTTCCGGAGCGCTGCCTTGAGCCCGTTCCGAACCAGCTCGTGGTCGTCGGCAATCAGTACGTGGATTGGAGTCTCGGTCATGGTATTCCTCCCTAGATGTGCAAGCGACAGCAAACGGCAGCCGCGCATCGTCCCGCCGCCGATCGCAGAAGATGAGTGTATGTCTTCTGCGGAGCGGAGTTAGGGCCGGTCGGTCCCCGTTGTCGGCGCCATTCAGACCTCGGATTTAGGCGCCGAGGTCCGGAAGATGGCAGATGCAATTTGCATCAAGGCAGGCGCGTATGACTCGACTTCGCGAGCTAAAACCACTTAACCGCCGAGGATTTCTGAGGAAGGCTGGCGTGGTCGGCGCGGCTATGCCATTTGCGGCTGGTCTTGTGTCAGCCGCCTGTTACGACGACCCGACGGGACGAAAGGCCGACGAGTCCCTGGCTGCGAACACCGCGAAGCCTGCCGCCGATGGCGCGGCAATCAAGGCCTCGGTCGATGACCACACCAAAATCGACTCCGACCACAAGAAGGGGGTCGAAGACTTCCTCAAGAACCAGGCCAATCCGTTGACCAAGGGCAAGGGTAACGCCCCCCTTGCGCCACGCATCGAGAACGGCGCCAAGATCTGGGATCTGACTATCGACGAGGTCAACTGGGAGACCACGCCGGGCAACATCGAGAAGGCTCGCGGTTATAACGGCACCATCCCTGGTCCTCTCCTGCGCGCCACCGAGGGGGATCTCGTGCGCATAAATGTCAAGAACAACCTGGCTGAGAGCACCGCTGTGCACTGGCACGGCATCATCGTCCCGAACAGCATGGACGGCGTCCCCTACGTCACCCAGGAACCGATCAAGCCCGGGGAGACCTGGACCTATGAGTTCACCCTGCGCAATAGCGGTACGCACATGTACCACTCGCACCACAACTCCGCGGACCAGGTGAATCGCGGGTTGCTGGGGGCGTTCATCATCGATCCCAGGGACCCGGCAACCTATCCGAAGTACGACCGCGAATACGTGCTCATCCTGAACGACACCTTGCTCGGCTTCACGATCAACGGCAAGGGTTTCCCCGCGACCGACGCGTTGGTTGCGAAAAAGGGCGAGCGCGTCCTCGTGCGCTGGTTGAACGAGGGGATGATGTATCACCCGATGCATCTCCACGGCCTCGCCATGGAGGTCTTCGCCCGCGACGGGTTTCCCGTCAATCCGCCCTTCAAATGCGACAACCTCGATGTCCCGCCCGGCTCGCGCTATGACTGCATCATTGAGGCCACGGAGACGGGCATCTGGGCATTCCATTGCCATGTACTCTCGCATGCGGAGAATCCGTCCGGGTTCTTCGGGCTCGTGACCGCGCTCGTCGTGACGAACTGAATCGCCCTCATTCCCGCAAAGCCGCCCGCAGGTCGGGCGGCTCTTGCGTGGATCCGGTTAGCCGTGGGGCTGCCGGCTGCCGCATTCGCTTTCGCAAACCAGCCGGGCGATGCTCGATCTTACGGCCGACCTGTCCCGCGGGGGCCGAATGGCCAGTCTGCCGGAAGCTCCCCGGGGCTATCGTAAGAGTCGAAATCAACCCACAGTGCGGGACAGGAGACACACATGAAGACACACAGGTTGTTCGCCCTTGGTGGGATCGCCGCAAGCATCGTTCTGCTCGTCTTTGGCGTGGTTTCGATGGTTGTTGGCTACCAGGGACGCGAAGAGGTTCGCGACACCCTGGCCCAGGAGAACATCATCGGATCCCCGGATTCGACCATCCCCGGCCAGCTCGTCAACACCGGCGCTGAGGCGCGTGCCCAGGCCAACATCATCCGCGTCCACATGCTGGACAGTTCCAAAGGCCTGACCTACGCCGATATGGGCCGCTTCGCCACTGCCGATGGCGACCCGAAGGGAACGAACGACGCCAACCTGGCGGCTAAGGATGCGGGCGGCAAGCCCGTCGCCAACGCCATCCGCAACCAGTGGGTGACGGCAACTGGCCTCACGACCGCGCTCAACACCGCCTACTTCGCCGAGCAGGTGGGCCTCTTCACCATCGTGATGGGCGCTGCGCTCATGCTCACGGGCGCCGGCTTCGCGGTCCTCACGCTAGGCACCCTGTGGCAGAAGACCAAGGAGACGCAGGTCGAGACCACACCACCGAAGCGTCCCGTGATAAACCGCCTGCCGGCGTAAGCGTCCGGCATCCAAACAACAACGACGGCCCCGGCGCAAAGTGCCGGGGCCGCCTCTTTTTGCGCCGCGCTTCTCGGTGTCGTCATCGCCGAGCGGCCCGATCCGGGCGCACCACCGCGTTCGGCGGCTCATCACCACGCAGCACCGCAATGATGTTCGCGGCCGCCATCTCCGCCATCCGCGACCGTGTGGCCACGCTCGCGCTGGCGACGTGCGGGGTGATCAACACGTTCGGCAATGAGAAGAGCGCGTGTTCCAGTGGCAGCGGCTCCGGATCCGTTACATCGAGTGCCGCGCCCCCGATCGTTCCATTCCGCACCGCCGCCACGAGGGCGTCCTGGTCCACAACGCCCCCGCGTGCGGTGTTTACGAGGATGGCCGTCGACTTCATGAGCCCGAGTTCCCGTGCGCCCACCATGTGATGCGTCTCTGTGGTCAGCGGGACATGAAGCGTCACGAAGTCCGATTCCCTCAGGAGTTCGTCGAACGCGATATGCGTGATCCCCAGTTCCGCGTCTTCCCGCTTTGGGCTCCGCGTTGTCGCGAGCACCCGCATGTCGAAGCCCCGTGCCCGCTTTGCGACCGCACGCCCGATTTCCCCCAAACCGACGATCCCCAGCGTCGCCCCATGGACGTCCGCGCCCAGGTAGCCAGTCGGCGACCATGTCTTCCATCCGCCCGCTCGCGTTTCCCGCTCCGCCGCAATGACGTTGCGAGCCGCAGCCAGCAGCAGCGCAAATGCGAAGTCCGCGGTTGTTTCCGCGAGGACGCCTGGTGTATTCGTGACCCAGACACCCGCGGCCTTCGCGTCAGCGACATTCACGTTGTCGAAGCCCACCGCCATGTTCGCGATGATCCGCAGCCTCGGTGCTCCCGCGAGCATGCGCGCATCGAAGCGGTCGGTGAGCAGGGCGAGGACTGCATCCGCGTCCGCGAGGCGCTCGCGCAGTTGGGCAGGCTCGGGAGGAAGCTCGGCAGGCCATACATCAACGGAGTGCCCCGCTTCCTCCAGCATCACAATTGTCTTTCCAGGCGCCTTTCGCGTGAGAAAAACTGTTCCCATGCCGATAGTGTGAGTGCAATGCTTCACGGGCGACAGCGCGCTCGGAGCGCAACGTCCCCGCGTCCGCCGCACAGGAAGTGAACAATGACCGCACCAGCAACCACGAAGAATCCGGTCACCACCAGCGCACCACCCCAACCGGCAAAGCTCTCCCCCTCCGAGTCGGTCCTCAAGACGATGCGCGAATCGGCGTTGCGCCTGGCCCTTGATTCCGAGATCGTTGATTTGCTCAGCAGCTCGTGGCGAGAAATGCGTGCCCAACTGCCCGTACGCATGGACGACCGCAAACTGCGCATCTTCGAGGGCTACCGCGTCCAGCACAACGGAGCCCGTGGGCCATACAAGGGTGGTGTCCGTTTTCACCCCCAGGCCGACCTCGACGAGGTGCGCGCGCTCGCCATGCTCATGACCTATAAGTGCGCCCTCATGGAACTCCCCTTCGGCGGCGCCAAGGGCGGCGTCATGTGCGACCCCAACCGCATGTCCGAAACCGAGCTCAATCGCCTCACGCGGACCTATACGCAGCACATCTCCATGATCCTTGGCGTCGCGCGAGACATTCCCGCCCCCGACATGGGCACCAGCGCCCAAACGATGGCCTGGATGATGGACGCCTATGGCGCCCAACACGGCTACACCCCCGGCATCGTCACGGGCAAACCGGTCGAGCTGGGCGGCAGTTTCGGGCGCGACCAGGCCACCGGTCGCGGTGTCGCCGTCTGCATGCGCGAGTACGCCGCCGTCGAGAAGGTGAATCCGCAGGACATCCGCGTCGTCATCCAGGGCTACGGCAATGTCGGCTCGTGGACCGCGCGCATTGCGGCCGAATACGGCTTCCGTGTGATCGCCGTCAGCGACGTGAAGGGGGCCATCTACAATGCCGACGGCATAAACGTTCCTGAATTGGACAAATGGTTCGGCGTCGCCGGTTCCGTGGCAGGATTCCCGAACGCCGAGCCGGTTACGAACCTCCAGCTTCTTGAGCTTGACTGCGACTACCTCGTCCCCGCCGCGCTGGGCGAAGTGATCACGGAGGCGAACGCCGAACACGTGAAGGCCCGCGCTGTCATCGAAGGCGCCAACCACCCCGTGACGCCTGCGGCGGACGCCCTCCTCGCGCGCAGGAACGTTGCCGTGCTGCCGGACATCCTCGTGAATGCTGGTGGTGTGACCGTTTCCTACTTCGAGTGGACCCAGAACATCCAGCAGTTCCGTTGGCCCCTGGACCGTGTCATCGTCGAACTGGAGACAAGGATGGTCGCGACCTTTAACGACCTCATGGCCCGCACCAGGAAAGACCAAACGCGCCCCCGTGAAGCGGCCTTCGATATCGCCCTCGAACGCGTGAGCAAGGCCATCCACCTGCGCGGCTTCGTGTAGGCTTGCCCGGCGAACAGTCCGAGCGCGAGCGTCAGCGAGCATGCGATGTTGCGAGCCCGAGGTCCCCGAGTCACATGATCCGCCCCAACGCGAATGTGACGAGCATGCGATGTTCCAGACCACACGCGCCGGCACCTCATGGCGATAATTTCGCGCGCACCGCCGAGAACATGGACTGTCCCGAATGAAATTGCCCCGCTCCCTCCCTCACCGCGCTACCATAGATCAACGCGGAGCGGGCGATGACGGCTGGAGAACCAAACCATGGGACGCGAGGAGATCACCGCCCTGATCGCGGTGTTGCAGGATCAACTGGCCCGCGGCGCCGGCGGCAAGGCCATCGGCACCTGGCGCATCGGCTACGACAAGAACCGCGGAGCCTTTGTCTTCGATCACTGCGAGAGCGATGGCTACTGCGAAGAGCGGCCCGCCGTTATCGCTCTCGATGGCGCCGTGATCGACCCGGGCGGACCATTGTTCGGTTGACGGCGTGCCCGCCTCCCTCGGCTCTTGCCCAATTCTTCCATCTACCCTCGTCCGACCGGCGTTACGGTCGATACTGAATTCGGGAGCCTATAGTTTTGCTGGCCACACCGATTCAGATTAGTGAAATCCGCGAGACGATCCGCGTCCTCGTGATCGACGATTCCGTCGATGACGTGCGCCGCGTCCGTGCCCTGCTCCTGCGCGAGGGGGAGTTCCGTGTCCACTCCGCCCGCGACGTGGGCGAGGCGCGCGAGTTGCTCGATGCGGGCAACTACGATGCCGCCCTCGTGGACTACGGCTTATGGAGCGACGACAGCGCCGGCCTTGTGCGCTTCGTCCGCGAGCGCCATTCCGACGTGGCCATTGTTCTGCTCACGTCGGGCGAAAACGAACGCGAAGCGTTGCCCGCGCTGAAGCTCGGAGCGCACGACTTCCTCTCCAAACAGTTGCTCGACGGGCAGCTTGCCGCGCGCATCCTTGCCGCCGTCGATGAGGCACGTTCGCTCCGTCGCCGCGACACCATGGTGCGCTGGCTGGAACGCGAAGCACGCACCGATCACCTCACCGGCCTCCATAACCGACGCGCGTTTGATGAGCGGTTGCATGAAGTCTGCGATGCCGCCCGGCGTGGCAATGCGTCCGTCGGCCTCGTTGTGGTGGATGTTGCCGGCACGCGCACCGTCAACGACGTCCACGGCCACGACGCCGGAGACTCGATGATTCGACGCACTGCCATCGGCATTATGCGCTGCGTTCGTGGCGGTGACTTCGCCGCACGTGTGGGCGGCGACGACTTCGGCGTGATCCTTCCCGACGGCGACCTCGACCTCGGCCGCCGGGTGGCGCGCCGCATCGCGCACGAAATCGAACGCCTCAACAACGAACACTGGATGGACCAGATCCCGGTGGTCGTGGCCTTTGGGGTGGCGAGCGGCACCGGCTGCACATCGGCGGAACTGTTCGCTGCCGCGGACCAGCAGGTCTCCACCCACAAATCCATACGGCCAATGGTGGCCTTCTTCCGGGAACGTGAGGAACCAGATGACCCGTCCGTCGCTTGATTCAATTCCAACAACCGTGGGTGCGCCATGAAGCTCTTCCATCGGGCAAGTCTCACTGCCGTGGCCCCGCTAAAGCCAGAGCCGATGTCCGTGGTGGACGCCGAATCCGGCCTTGGCAACGACCGCGAGCTCTACGAGCTGTTGAGGCGCGAAATCGCCCGCAGTCGCCGCTATGGTGACCGCAGCACGGTCGTCGTCTTCGACATCCGCTGCGTGGGCTACCAACCCACGCCAGAGCGTCCGCTGCCACCCTCGCCCGCCCGGCACGTCGGCGAGGCGCTCATGTCCTGCATCCGCGAGGCGGATTTCGTCGCCCGCCTGGACATGACGCATTTCGTCGTACTCCTCACGGAATGCGATCGCGAGGGCGCCCGCATGTTCGCGGAGCGCGCCCGCACGCGCATCGCCTCCACGCCGTTCGTGCGTGATGAGCAGAGTGGACACGTCTACGCTCGCGCCTGGGCCGGGTACGCATCCTGGGACCCCTCCGTAACGCGGCCCGAGGAGTATCTCCAGGCCGCCATGTCCGAATTTGAACGCACGCGCCCGCAGTACGAGATGGCGCAGCTCTGGTTCAGCGGCAACATAGGCTAATCTTCGGCATCCGTTGCGGGCCACCGGCGAGTCCGGTGTATTATTCCAACGGCGCGTCCCAGGGGAGCGTTTGGCGCCCCGGTTGCAACAGCGGCTTCACCACGCCGTCCGTCACGATCGCGATGATGTCGTAACCCGCGTGCAGCGCCGGGTCCATGCCCCGCAACGTCCACGAGAACTTTTCTTCTTCAGCGTAGGTGGAGGCGCCGAGCACGATCAGCGCGTGCGCGTCGGCCTGTTCGCTCAGCACGGCCGCCCCTTCCTTGAGCTGACGCCGCAGGTTTCGCCGGAGCGTGGCGCTTGAATCGTCGTTGTCCGGCCGTGGCGACCCGACAACACAGGCGCCTCCCGCCCCGAGCTCGTTGAAGGTCCACGCGTCTTCCGCGCTGAGGGGGATCGAGTCGTCCACGTCCGGTTGGCCCGCGGCGAGCACGATTCGTTCAACCAGCGATTCGCGTTCGGTCGGATCCCAGGGCAGGCGGTGCAATTGCTGCGAATTCAATTGGAACGATCCCGGCACGCGGTTGGTGAACCGCGCCCACGATGCGCTGAGGCCGCCGAGCACCGTGACCACGGACCCCGTGGTAGACGTGCGCCGCAGCTGGAGGCGCACCGGCATTCGCAGCTCGCGCCGCTCGCCCGGGGCGTCCACGGCCGCGTCGATCGCGAGAAGCAACGCGCTCTGCCCCGGTTCGCTCACCGGCAGGGTTGCCCCCCGGGGCACCCAGAGCACTATCGATTTGCCATCCCCATCAAGCCGCCGCTCCACGGCCGCGCGCGCCGCTTCCCAACCCATGTCTGCTTCGGGCCCAAGCGTATTCAGCGCCGAAAACGCCACCGACCACTGTCGCCCTACACGGATCCGCCCATGGAGACGATGCTCCTCTTCCGCAACCGACTCCACCTGGGCGGCGCGCGCGTATTGCGCGCCAAACCAGCGCAGAAAGAGGCGAAGGGCCGCGTCGGCCGGATCTGCCGGATACGTGGCTGCGGGCACGGCGGCGGCTAGTCGCCCTTGGCGGCTTCGCCGCCTTCCTCAGCCTCGGAGTCAGGCGCGGCGCCCTCTTCCGCAGCTTCGGCGGCGGCCGCTTCCGCTTCTTCCTCATCCTCGCTGCGCAGGCGCGGCGGGTTGACGGTTGCTACCACGATCGACCTCTCGGTGAGAATCTCCACGCCCTCGGGCGCCACAACGTCGCCCACGGAGATAGTCGCGTCGAAGTTCTTCAGTGCGGCAATGTCGACCTCGATGGCATCAGGAATAACGAGCGGAAGACAGTTCACCGCGACGTTGTCGAGGCTCTGGAGCAGCACGCCGGCAAGGTCTCGAACGGCGGGCGATTCGCCCACGAGGCGCAGCGGCACGTTGGCGTGGATTTTGCGCCGCAGGTCTACCTGGAAGAAGTCGGCGTGGATCGGCTCGCCCATGCCGCCTTTTCGGGCGATTGCACGAATCAGCACATGCCGCGTGTCCGTCTCGCCGTCGATGCGTAATTCGAACATCGCGCGGATGCTGTGGGATTTGAGCGTGCGCTGAAATTCTCGCGCATCTAGCTCGATCGCGACCGATTCCCTGCCCCGCCCGAAGACGTTGGCGGGAAGGATCCCCTGGCGCCGAAGCAGTTTGACCTTTTTTCCAAGGACGGTGCGGGG
>JBKKBS010000411.1:0-6449 GCA_046713815.1 Tepidiformaceae bacterium | reverse complement strand
GTGCGTTGTCGAAACGGTATGGGCACGTCGCCGCGTTGGATTCGCTGAACCTCACGCTTGAGCGGGGCGTCATCGGGCTGGTGGGCGCGAACGGGGCGGGGAAAAGCACGCTCATCAAGCTCCTCCTGGGGCTGATCGCCCCGGACGGCGGGAGCGCGACGCTCTTTGGCCTCGACGTTGCCACGCAAGGGCCGGAACTCCGGCAGTTCGTCGGCTATATGCCTGAACACGACTGCTTGCCGGGTGATGTGACCGCGACGGAGTTTGTCGCGCACATGGCGCGCATCAGCGGTCTGCCGCGCGCGGCCGCGCGCGAGCGCACGGCCGAGACTCTGCGTCACGTCGGTCTCTTCGAGGAGCGCTACCGCGAGATCCGCGGCTACTCCACGGGTATGAAACAACGGGTGAAGCTCGCGCAGGCACTCGTCCACGACCCCCGCCTGCTCCTCCTGGATGAGCCCACAAACGGCCTCGACCCGGCGGGACGAGACGAGATGCTCGACCTCGTGCGGCGCACGGGCAAGGAGTTTGGCATCTCGATCATCATGGCCTCTCACCTGCTCGGGGAGATCGAGCGCGTGTGTGAGTACCTCGTGGTGATCGATGGCGGGCATCTCCAACGCTCGGGCGCAATCACCGGGTTCACCGCACAGACGCAGGTGCTCGCAATCGAAGTAGAGAGCGGCACGGCCGAGCTGGTGGAACGCCTGCGCCTGGCGGGACTGACGGTGAAAGAGGAGGGGCGACTCGTCCTTGTCGGGACCGCCGAGGGGCCGCCCTACGACCTGATCCGCGACACGGTGGTGGAGATGGGCGTGGGGCTGGTGCGCATGGAACAGCGCCGCCAGGCGCTGGAGGACCTCTTCCGGCCAGCCGTCCCCGAAGGCGCACAGGAGGACACCGATGTCGCCGTCTGAGCGAGTAACGGGGAACATCTATGATTTGGGCTACCGTGCCTACGGTGGCGAGCGGCTCGGCCGGAGATATGCCGTCCTTTCGCTGTTCACCTACTCCATGCGCACGGCGTTCGGCCTCGGGCGCCGGACGAGCGCGAAGATCATCCCGTTCGCGTTAGCGTCGATCGCCTACATCCCGGCGGCCATCGCCCTCGGCGTCGCGGCGTTGCTGACGGAGGAAATCACGCTCTGGAGCCACGAAGGCTATTACGCGACCATCCAGATCACGCTCATGCTCTTCGCCGCCGCGATTGGCCCGGAACTGGTGAGCCGCGACCAGCGCACGCGCGTCCTCTCGCTCTACTTTTCGCGGGCGCTCGATCGTCGTGATTACGCCGCCGCGAAGACGCTGGCGTTCGTGGGCGCGATGCTCATCCTCACGCTCGGTCCGCAGACACTGCTCTTCTTCGGGCGCGCGCTCGCTAGCGATAGCCTGCCGGACTACCTCTCGGAAAATGTCGATGAGATGGTGCCGATCGTGATCACCGCGATCGTGCTGTCGAGCATGGCGGCATGCCTGGGGATCGCGGTCGCGAGCCAAACCGGCCGGCGCGCGTATGGGACGGTGGCCATCCTGGCGATTTTCGTGCTGACCGGCATCCTGGCCGAAATCCTTAGCGAAACCAGTGGGACGGGCGGCGCGCGCATCGGCGCCTTGTTCAGTCCCTTCGATGTCTCCGAAGGGGTGACGTACTGGATATTCAACGAACCCGTGGACACGGGCACAACCGTGGATAATGCAAATTTCGCGGGCTGGGTCTGGGGGCTCGCGGCACTCTCGCACATTGGCGTCTCGACGGCTGTCATCCTGCGGCGGTACGAGAAGATTCCCGTATGACAGCGGAGCCGCCCCTCGAATCCACCCCGGGGCGGGAACTGGCGGCGCCCGTCGCGGTCGATCATGTGTCGCGCTGGTTCGGGAACGTCGTGGCCGTGAATGACGTGTCGTTTTCCCTGGGCCCGGGTATCCACGGCCTCCTCGGGCCAAATGGCGCGGGCAAGTCGACACTGCTGCACATGCTCGCGGGGTTTCTGGCGCCCTCGAACGGATCGGTGCGCGTGCGCGGCGAGAACGCGTGGCAGAACCCGGAGATGTACCGCTACATCGGCCTCGTGCCGGAGCGAGAGGCCGTTTATGGGTTTCTCACGGGCCGGGAATTCGTGGAGTTGAGCGCGCGGCTGCAGAAGATCCCCGATCCGGTGGCGGCCGCTCAGCGCGCCATCACCGCCGTGGACCTCGGGTTCGCACAGGACCGGACGACGGGCGGTTATTCGAAGGGGATGAAGCAGCGTGTCAAGATCGCGGCGGCGATTGTCCACGACCCCGATGTCCTCCTCCTCGACGAGCCCTTCAACGGCGCCGACCCGAGGCAACGGCTGCAGATGATGGACATGCTCCGGGGAATGGCTGAAGCCGGAAAGACGATCGTCTTCTCCTCCCACATTCTCGAAGAGGTCGAGCGGCTCGCCGACAACGTGCTCGTCATCGTTTCGGGCCGCCTGGCCGCATCGGGGGACTTCCGCGACATACGGAGGTTGATGACCGACCGGCCGCATACCTTCCGGCTGCGGTCGTCCGACAACCGCCTGCTTGCGTCTGCGCTGCTGCGGGACATCTCCGTGGCGGGGGTAACGCTCGCTGATGACGAGTTGACGGTGAGCACGAGCGACTTCGGCGCATTCACGCTCGCGGCGCCGCGTACGGCCCGCACCGCGGACGTGACGCTCTACGAACTGCGCCCCACGGATGAGTCCCTGGAGAGCGTGTTCTCTTACCTGGTGCGGCGATGAACCAGGCCATCGTGCGCCTGACCCTGCGCCAGGTACTCGGGCGGCGTCGCACGCTGCTCATAGCGCTAGGAGCGATGTTCCCCGTGCTCATCGGGTTCATCTTCTCGTTGTCAGCCAACAACACGGAGACGCCGGAGGAGTTCGTTGCCTCGGCGCTGCTGGGCACGCTGGTCGTGAATGCGGTGCTGCCAATTGTGGCGCTGGTGTTCGGCACGGCAGTGCTCGGTGCGGAGATTGACGAGGGCACCGCCGTCTACCTGTTGGCGCGGCCGCTGTCCCGCGCGCAAATCGTTGTTTCGAAGCTTCTCGTCGCGTGGGCGGCGACGGCGGTGGTCGTCGTGCCGGCAGCTGCGCTTGGCGCGGTGATCGCCCTCGAGGGGAGCGATGGGGACGGCATCGTGCCGGCCTTCGTGGTGGCGCTGATCGCGGGGTCGCTCGCGTATTCTTGCCTGTTCATATTCTTGAGCGTGATCACGTCGCGTGCGCTGATTGTGGGTCTCCTCTACGTATTCATCTGGGAAGGCGTGATCACCAATCTGTTCGATGGCACGCGGCTCTTCAGCATCCGGGAGTTCACGCTCGCCATCGCGGACGGCATCACGACCCTGAGGCCGTCGGAATTCGAGGCCGATCTCGCGCCCGTCCAGGGTATCCTGCTGATGTGCGCCGTAATCTTGCTGGCGACCACCGCCGCAATTCGGGCGTTGCAGCGCTTCGAGATCGGCGAGTCAACGTAGCTATCCCCCGGAGAGTTTTACCTTGTGCCCGAGGGACTCGAGCTTCGCCTGGAGGCGCTCACGATGATCGCCCTGGATCTCGAGCGTGTGACCGGTACGCGAGCCACCGCTGCCGAGATGCTGCTTGAGCTGCTTGAGCAGCGCATCAAGCTCGATTTCGCTGCCCGGCAGGCCGGTGATTGTGGTCGCCACCTTTCCGCCGCGGCCACCCTTCTCGCGGCGAAGACGCACGAAGCCGTCCGGCGGGTCTGGGAGAGCAGGCCGTTGAGAGCTGCGGCGGGGTGGTCTCACGTTAGGCGGCGGGGGCTTCGTCCGGCCGCCGTCGGTGGAGTAGACGAGGCGGGAGTCGCCGGGCATCGCTTATCTAGCCTTTGCGCCGTTCCCGCGGCTGACCTTCGTCCCCAGTTCGTGCAACTCATGCCGGTACTCGCCGAGCGTCACCTGGGGGAGACCGTTTTCGCGCAGCTGCCGCGCAACATCGGCGCGAGAGGGATTGTACCCGCGCTCTTCGAGCAGGAGGAGTTCGTGGCCGGCGATGGCAAAGAAGTCCTCGAGTCCACGCGTGGTGTAGGTGAGCCGGGAAACGGCCGTGGCACGGTTCGCTTCCACGTCGGCGGCGCCCCCACCGCCCAGGTGTCCCAGGAAATCCTCGAATTGGTCGTCGCTCATACTCTCCGCCGCCTGGCCGAGCCGGTCTCGAAAACCCTTCGCGCGGGCGACCGGGTCCATTGAGCCGGGGATGAGCCGCATTGACGCACTCAAACCCGCCTCGTAGCTGAGCGCGCGGCTGGAGATGTCACGAATGCGTTCAATCGCGTGGGTGAGCCGCGCGACGTGTGAGACATAGGCGTCGTAGGGGGAGGCGAGTTTCCAGGCGAGCGACTTCAGGGCCATGTGGATATGGTATTCGGAAGGGCGAGAGCGCGCGAGGGCGAGGCTCTCAGGCATGGCGGTGGGCTTCGGCGGCCTGGCGGCGGCGATAGGCGCGGGACTTCTGCTGGGACCCACAGAGCGCCATGTCGCACCAGCGGCGCGATTTGTTTTTGCTCACGTCTTGGAAGGCCCACCCGCAACCGCCACAGACCTTCAGGCGGTCTCGTTCTCCGCGGACGGTGATTCGGTAGAAGGCGGCGGCGATGGCGGCGAGCCCACCCCGCGCTCCATCGTCCGTGGGTGTCAGCCGCAGCTCCCCACCGTTACCGGCGGCGATGCGGAGCGTTGATCCGGATGTGACCCCCTCGAACGTGCGTCGCGTGCGCTCATCAGCCCACGCAAGTTCGCCGCGTCGCAACACGTCGCCCAGCGCCGCGCGAAGATGCCGCGCCAGCGAAACGTCGTACGCCGTCGTCGTGGCATCGCACGGCAAATCGTGAGCCGCTAGCCACGCCTGCAATCCGGGGGGTGTAGCCAAGTCGTCGGAGGCCTCCCGGGTATGGAGGAAGTCGAGGACGAGGTCGATGTCAGGATTCATTTTGGCTGCTGCCTTCCGCTGTCAGCATACACGCCGATGCGCACCGCGTCACCATCATTTTCAGTTGACAGGTGATGCATCACCGTCTAATATGAATAGCAGGTAACGAGAGCGAAAGAAGGAGATTCAACATGTGGTTCCTGGACACAACGAGCGAGCTTCAGCTGGTGAACCAGCGTATGGAGCAGACGCGCCGCGAGATGAGTGGCTTGAGGTTCGGTAGCAGCCGCCGCCGCGAGCGGCGCATCGGCGCGAAACTGGACGCCGGGATTGTGCGGCTGGCGAGCGGGGCCACGCGCCGTCAGGCCAATCGGCAGACGCGGAAGGCGGCCTGATGGTTGACCGCGGAGTGACGACGGGCGGCGGTTCGCGGCATGATCGATTTGAAGTTGGCTGGTGGGCTGGCGCGGGCCGTGACCCTGCCGGAATACGGAGCGCGGCTCCACCAGCTCTTCGTGACCGTGGACGGGTCCGAGGAGCCGTTGCTCTGGTCGCCGGAGGAACCGGCCGAGTATGCGGAGCGGCCGACGCGGGGCGGGTGCTTCCCGATGGCCCCCTGGCCGAACCGAATCGCGAACGGACGCTTCAGCTGGGAAGGCGGGGGAGGGGATTGGCGTCGAAGTGGGCGCGGAGGGAGGGGGCGTTGGCGCCCACTTTGCGGATGGCGGTGGCGACCTGGTCGATGAGCGTAGGGACGTCAGTGTAGTAGTTGCCGTTGACCTGGAATTCGACCCTTGCCATGTCTTCGGCCACGGGGCAGTCGCCGCGCTGATAGTGGGGCGGGTTCTCGGCGATTGACCAGGGGTAGCCGCGGCCGAAATAGTCGTGGTTTTGGAAGCGGGGGCGGAGGTAGAGCGGAACGCGCACGTAGATGCCGGCATTAACGCCTTCCGCCTTCAGGGCCTCGACGAACTCGGTCCGTGAGAGGGGGATGATGTCGGGGCGGTAGGTGAAGGGGATGTTGTAGTAGGCGTGGCGTTCGGTCTCCAGCAGCGGATCGGGGATGGTGACGTAGGGCACCTCGCGGACCGCGTCGTAGAGGCGCTGGGCATTGCGGCCCCGTGCGAGCGTCCATTGCTCCAGGTATTTGAGCTGCGTGTTGGCGAGGGCGGCGGCCATCGAGTGCATGCGGTAGTTGAAGGCGAGGGAATCGATCTTGTCGCGGTATTCGGGCAGCTCCAGTTCGGCATGCAGGCGTTGCGGGTGCGTACCCATGCTCATCGCGCGCTCATAGACCTCGCGGTCGTCGCAGATGAGGATGCCGCCTTCTCCGCCCGTCAGGTTCTTGGAGGCCTGCAAGGAGAATGCCCCGACGGTGCCCCAGCTCCCCACGAGGCGGCCGGCGTGCTTCGCCCCGTGGGCCTGGGCAGCGTCCTCGATCACGGCGATGCCTCTGCGGTCCGCGATCTCCATGATGCGCGTCATGTCGGCCGGGAAACCGAAGATGTGGACGACCACGATCGCCTTGGTGCGCGGCGTGATGCGCTGTTCGAT
>JBKKBS010000410.1:0-4038 GCA_046713815.1 Tepidiformaceae bacterium | reverse complement strand
TTGCAGTACCACAGTGCGAGCTCGCACCCCGGCTTCGAGAGCCGGAAGACGTTGTACCAGCGGTCGCGCCAGAAATAGACATGGCTATCGTAGGGCGAGCGGAATTCGCCGCGGCTCGTGTAGATGGGAGTGCGGGCACGGTAGCGGGTCTCGATCAGGGTGCCGTTATCGTGGAGGACGGTGAACGGCTGGATCCAATGGGCCGTGCCGTCGTACTTCGTCGCCCGGAGAAGAATCCGGGATCCTGGCAGCGCGGGGTTGGCAGTTCCAGCGTCCATTGGCGGAATAGTAACGGCGGAAGCCGCCGTAGTGTGTTCCCCTTACGTGAAGTTGAAACGAAATCAGTGTTTCATTAGTTAATACGGCTGCTCATCCCTGGTTGTTTAGTTGTTCACGAAGATTATGCCCGAAACGATCCCGGCAACGATGGCGATCAGTCCGAGCGCCACGCAGATCATAATGTCGCCCGTCGCGAACCGCTCTTTGATCTCGTGGTGCATGGGGGCGGCGTTAGGGTCGGGCGGGGGCTCGTGGGGGTCGGCCATGACGTGCCTCCGGTCTATTTGGGGCAATTCTCTGGTCTGCGCCTCTTCCGCGCATCCGGTAGTCTGGGAGGCGTGACAACTCCAGCTCCGAAGCGCCGCGAACGCCATCTCGTTTACAAGACGATTACCGTGCCCGGGAACCTGCGCCGGGCATGTGAGGAGTTCAACGGCGGCCTGCACTTCGAGTGCCACGAAACCCTCGAGGAGATCTGGCAGGAGGAGCAGGGCCCCGTCCGGGACCTCTACAAGGGACTCATCCAGGTAGCGGCGGCGTTCGTACACGTTGGCCGGAACAACCACTTCGGCGCGACCCGGCTGCTCACCACCGCACTCGGTTACCTGGAACCGTATCGAGCGGAGGGCGCCATGGGGTTTCAGGTCGACCGCATCTGCCGGGAGGCGCATCGCGTGCTGGAAGCGATCAACGCTCTCGGCAAGGGCCATGTCGACGAACTCGACCGGTCGCTCTCACCCGTCTACGCCTTCGATGAATCGCGTATCGCGGACGAGGCGAAACGCTGGGACGCGTGGGGCTTCGACCGCGACGGGAGAGCCCGGGACCTGGAGATCGCGGTCGTCGCGTAAGTGTGAGGCAGGTCACGCTTCTCCGCCCAATGGGTGATGGCAAGGTTCGTCCGTGACCGTAAGTTGGGTATCGGCACGATCTAATGCACGAGGCGCGTGGTCGTTAACCTCCCGTTGATGGGAGTGCGATCACTGTGGACGCGCGGCGCTCACACTTTCGTCATGATTTCCGCGCGACTTTCGTGACAGCTCGCCGCTAATCTCATCTCAAGCTCTTGATCCCAGGAGGCCGACGGTTTGACCAGCGCATTTACACAGGATGAAGTCGTGATCGAGGCGCGTGACGTGCATAAGACGTACGACACGGGCGCAATCAAGGTCGAGGCCCTGCGGGGAGTGAGCCTCCAGGTCCACCGCGGCGAGATGGTGGCCATCATGGGCCCCTCCGGCTGCGGAAAGACGACGTTGCTCAACTGTCTCTCCGGACTCGATGACTTCGATTCCGGCGTCGTGCTGATCAACAGCACGGACATCACTCGCCTCGCGGACGACCGCAAGACAGAGTTCCGCGCGAAGGACATGGGGTTCGTCTTCCAGACGTACAACCTGCTGCCTGTGCTCAACGCGGCGGAGAACGTCGAGCTGCCGCTGATTGTGTCAGGGACGCGCCCGAAGGTGGCGCGCGAGATGGCGCTTGCTTCGCTCGACCGCGTGAACCTGCGCGAGTACGCGAAGAGCCGCCCGTCGCAGCTCTCCGGAGGTCAGCGCCAACGCGTGACGATCGCCCGCGCCCTCGTCAACCGGCCGGCCATCATCTGGGCGGATGAGCCCACGGGCGCGCTCGATTCGCAGACGGCGACCGAGATCATGGACCTGATCGTGGAGTTGAATACGTCCGAGCACCAGTCGTGCGTGATCGTCACCCACGATTCGAAGGTTGCCGCGCGTTGCCATCGCACGATCAACATGGCGGATGGCCTCATCGCCAGCGAAAAGAGCCAGGCCGAGATGCGGCTCGAAGTCGCCGCCGGCTACGGCGCGGCCTAAGGAGAATCCGTGGACGAATTTTTCAATGTCCCGATGAACTACATCGCGAGTGTGGCGGCGGGCCTCACCGTGCTCATCCTCGCCTTCGTCGGATTGCTGGGTTTTCGCAATCCCGTGATGTTCAAGATGGGCCTGCGCAACATCCCCCGGCGCAAGGCCCAGACTGCGCTGATCGTCATTGGCCTCATGCTCTCGACCGTGATCATGACCGCCGCCTTCGGCACCGGCGACACGATGAACGAAAGCATCACGAGCGAGATCTACACGATCAGCGGCGAGATCGACGAACTCATCGAATACAACAGCGACGATTTTCCCGCGCCCGAAGACCAGCAGACGATCCCGGCTGACCTCGCGGCGCGGCTCCAGTCGCAATTCGGGAACGATCCCGATATCGACGCGTTCATGCCCCTCAACACCGACGTCCTTCCCGTCCAGAACACGCGCACGAAGTTGAACGAAGCCCAGGCCCGGATCGTCGCCTGGCGGAACGAGGATGTCCAGCACTTCGGTGGAGTGAAGGACCTCAACGGCAAGCAGCTCAGCCTGAGCGGTAACGAGATGATCGTGAACGAAGAGCTGGCCGACCAGGTGAACGCCCGCGTCGGAGACGAGTTGCTGCTGTTCTTCGAGGGCAGGGCCGCGCCCGTGGTCGTCAAGGCGATCTCCGGGAACACCGTGCTCACGGGGACGCTCGATACGATCCGGCGGCAGGGCGGCGCGATCTCCATGGAGTACTTCAACGAGATCACCGGGCAAGGCGACGATGCCGACGTGCTGCTCGTAACGAACGCCGGCGGCGTGAAGAGTGGCATCGACCGCTCGCGGGCGGCCACGGCGAAGCTCGAAGGCGCGCTCGAGGGCACGCCCTTCCAGGTGGAGGAAATCAAGCGGGACGGGGTCGACGAGGCGGAACTGATCGCCAGCTTCTTCACCACTTTCTTCATCATTTTTGGCCTCTTCTCCATCGCCGCCGGCGTGCTCCTCATTTTCCTCATCTTTGTCATGCTCGCGGCGGAGCGGAAGCCAGAGATGGGCATGGCCCGCGCCGTAGGCGCCAAGCGTCGCCAGGTCGTGGAGGCGTTCCTCGCGGAAGGTATGGGGTACGACCTCGCCTCCGCGCTCGTCGGCCTCTTCTTCGGCGTCCTCGTGGTGTTCGGCATGGTCGGCCTGATCTCCTATTTCGCCGGCGACTCGCTGGGCGTGATCATCCAGGTGCATGTCACCCCGCGCAGCCTGCTGACGGCGTTCTGCATCGGCGTGATCGCCACCTTCATCGTGATCTTCATCGCATCCTGGCGCGCGAGCCGGATCAACATCGTGGCCGCCATCCGCGATTTGCCCGAGTCGCGACCGATAAACCCCGAGGGGGCCACCTGGCTGGGATTCTTGCGGGGCGTGCTCAACGGCTTCGTGGCCTTCGGCATCAGCGTGGTGTCGTTGGTCCTCGCCTTGCGTTTCTCCGCCGCGGCGCCGCTCTTCCTGCTCGCCGCCGTCACCGGGATCGTGGGCCCGTGGGTGTATGTGCTCAGGGGCTCGAATTTCGGAGCGCGCAAAAGCGACCGTTTGGCCGGCGAAGGACACCCGAAATGGCCGTGGATCCTCGGAATGGTGCTCCCGGTGGTCGGCTGGCTGGTGATCATCCCCGGCTACGCCCTGGCGATTCTCCTGGTGCGCTTCACCCGCGACCGGAAGCCCTCGCGTGTGTCCACCTGGCTGGTGTTCCTCGGGATCGTGATCGCGCCGCTCGGCCTCGTCCTCGCCGCCCTGCAGGACCGTGGGCGGCCGATCGCCTGGAGCGTGGGCTTCGGCACGGTTGGCGCCGTGCTCGGCGTGATCATGGTGCAGTGGGGGCTCGATGCGAATTCCCAGTTCCTCTTCGCCGGGGGAGTGTCGTTACTCGCGTTCTGGGCCGCCATCG
>JBKKBS010000409.1:0-10433 GCA_046713815.1 Tepidiformaceae bacterium | reverse complement strand
CGGTAGAGCACCGCACTGAAAATGCGGGTGTCGGCAGTTCGAGTCTGCCTCTCAGCACCATTCTTCCGAATCTGGCCGCGACAATAACGAGCGCCCGTTATTTGGCCTGAATCGTCGGACTCAGGGTCGCTGACGGCCGGGGCCAGACCGTCCCCGAGTGGGAAGAAGCCACACGCCTGGTCAGGTCCGCGAACCTAGGTATTGCTCGCCCAATTGCTCTGGCTTCATATCAGTCGCCGCACCGTGTGAAACCACGGCGCCGTTCTGCATCACATAGACCGTGTCCGCAACCTCAAGTGCGCCAGCCACCTGCTCGACCATCAGCACGGAGATACCTCGCTCCCGGAGAAGACGGACACGCTCGAACACCTGCTGCGCGAGAATGGGGGCAAGGCCCGCCGACGGCTCGTCCAGCAGCAGCACGCGCGGCCCTGACATCACCGCTTGCGCGACCGCGAGCATTTGCTGCTCACCACCACTCAGGGTGGATGCGACATTATTTCGCTTTCTCGCGAGGACCGGAAACAGCTCGAAGACCCACGCGAAGTTCGTCTCCTTCTCCCGCCTGCCGCCAGCGATTGTGCCAACGAGCAGGTTGTCTACGACGGTCAGCCGCGGGAAAACGCGGCGGCCTTCAGGGACATGCGCTAGGCCCATGCGCGACCGCCGGTGCGCTGGCAGTGTTGAGACATCCGTGCCGTGGAGCAACACACGCCCCGCGCGCTGCCGGAGCAGCCCGGAAGCGACGGAAAGCAGCGTAGACTTTCCTGTACCGTTGGGCCCGAGCACGAGTGCCACCTGCCCTGCCGGTACCTCGACTGACACTTTGTGGAGGACCTCGTTTCCACCGTAACCGGCAACGATGTCCCGGAGGACGAGGGCGCTTGTTGGTTGTTCAGCTTCCAAGGTATGCCTCAATCACGGCAGGGTTGGCGCGCACCGACGCCAGGTCCCCTTCAGCGAGGAGCCCGCCCGCGTCCAGCACCGTAATGGTGTCCGCCAGTTCTCCCACCAGTGCAAAGTTGTGTTCAACCAGCACGATCGTCATGCCTGCCGCCCGCAGGAGTCGGAGCAGGTCCGCGAACGCAAGCACTTCGCCGTGGTGCAGGCCAGAGGCGGGCTCATCCAGGAGTAGCACGCGCGGGCCGCCGGCGAGCGCCCGAGCAATCTCGACCAGCCGCTGGTGCGCGAAAGGTAGCGCGGCCACCGGTGTGTCCTCCACCGAAGCGTCGAGACCGACGAGCGACATGCACGCGCGCGCGGTCGTTTCCGCTCGCTTCCGCTCGCGCCAGACGTGGGGTAGCGGGAGGAGGCCGTCCAGCATCGTGACCCGCCCGCGGGCATGGGAGCCCAGCATTACGTTGTCCAGCGCGCTGCGCTCCCGGAGCATCTGTGGCGTCTGGAATGTGCGCGCGATCCCGTTGCGAACGGCGCGCGAAGAACCGCCGCGTCGGAGATTGCGCCCGAAAGTCGCCACGGCCCCGGCATCCTGTTTGTAGAACCCCGAAACGATGTTGATCAGCGTCGTTTTGCCGGAACCGTTCGGTCCAATGAGGGCGTGAATCGTCCCGCGACGCACATCCACCGAGACGGCGCTGAGGGCCGGTACGCCGGAAAAGCGTTTCGAAATGCCCGTGATCTGTATCGCCGGGGCCTCCGCATTCCCGGGCGACGGTGTGTCCAGTTGCGCGAGGGCAACTTTCGCGGCCTCGGCGCGTGTCGCTGGCCACCCAGTGGCTCGTGCCTTGTAGCGGGCGATCCGCGATCCAAGCAGGCGGCGCCAGTAGCGCTGAACGCCGCCCACGAGCCCTTCCGGAAGAAAGATTACGAAGAGCAGCAGCAGGACGCCGTAGACGAGGTAGCTGTAGTCCTTTAGCGCCTGCTGCCGGTGCAGCCACTCGGGGACCAGGTACAACGCGAGCGTCCCTACCACCGGGCCCGGTACCGTGCCCATACCGCCCGCCAGCACCGCGAGCAGGAAAAATATAGAGTCGAGGATTGGGAAGGAGTCCGGTGTGATGATGCCTGGCAGCGGTGCGAACAACGCGCCCGCGAGCCCCGCCAGGAACGCACTCATCGCCAGCGTGGACTCCTGTACGACGAAGGGGTGTATACCGGCCGCACGGGCCGCCGGCTCTGCTTCCCGCACGGCGATGAATGCCCGGCCCCAGCGCGTGCGATCGACCAGGTACCGCAGCGCCAGGAAGATCACGACGTTCAGACCGCCCACCAGATAGATGTAGTCGTGCGAATCGAGTTGCCGGCGACCAATCGACGGCATCGTCACACCAAAGATCCCGGCCCCACCGCCGGTTAAATCCGACTGCTGGAGGATGATGTCGTTCACGACCACCACCAATAGCAGTGTTACCACGGAAAAGTACCAGCCCGAGAGGCGTAGCAGGATGAGCCCAACCGGCAGTGACGCGACGGTCGCAAAGAGGGCGCCCATGACGATCGCTGGCCAGGTTGGCCACCCGTACTCAGTGGTGAGGATGGCCATGCCGTAGGCGCCGATGGCGAAAAATCCGATATGCCCGATGGAGGCCGCCCCCACATACCCGCTCACAAGGTTCAGGCCGATGGCCACCATCATGTAGAGCAACATGACGTTCACGATGTAGAGGTTCTGGCGGCGGTCGCTCGCCCACGATCCCCCAAAGCTGGTCTCCAACCAGAGTGCCGCGAACACCAACAGCGCCAGTCCAGCGAGCCAGTGGGCGTTCCCCAGGCAAAACCCGGCAGGATCGCGCGCAAACCGGCCAGGCGGCAACTTCCGCTCCTTGCTCGACGCGGCCACCCTAGATCCGCCTCGCGAGGCGCTGCCCGAAAAGCCCCTGCGGGCGAATGAGCAAGAGCGTGAGCAGCACGGCCAGCATGACGAAGTTGACGTATCCGCCCTCCCAGTACTTTGCCGTTGACTGCTCAATCAGCCCGAGAACGAGGCCGCCCACGAGCGCGCCCCCGTTGGTTCCCATGCCGCCGATGGCGGCTGCCATAAATCCGCGAAAGGTGAACGAAAGGCCCACGGTGATCGTCGCCAGGGTGAGCGGAGCCGCGATCAAACCAGTGACCGCTCCCAAGGCGCCACCCATCACGAATCCGAGGATCATGATGTGCCGGATGTTGATCCCCCGGAGCTCCGCCGCCTGACGGTCTTGTGAGGTGGCCGCAATCGAACGCCCGAGCATCGTCCGGCTGATGAAGAAATGGAGCGCCACGGCGACGGCGATGGCGATCAGCAAGGTGCCCACGTAGTAGGGCACAATTTCGATGCCGAAGACCTCACGACGGTCCAGCTACATCCCTGGGAAGGGCTCCACGACCCGGGGGATGTTGCCCCAACGCACGACAGCGATGCTTTGTATCACGGTAAATACCGCGAGCGTGCTCAGTACCCAGCCCTGGCCGTGAGGGTTTCGCCGCAAGGCTGGCCATACGGCTACGCGCTCCTCCGCGAAGCCGATTGCGCCGCCTACGGCCGCCACCGAGATAGCCGCAAGGATCAGCGGCCAGCCGTTATCCTGGTAGAACGTGAACGCGAGCAGGCCGCCGAGCATCACGATCTGGCCCTGAGCGAAATTGAACGTCCCGCCCGGCGCGTAGATCAGATTGAAGCTGATCCCCACGAGACCATAGAGCGCCCCAATACCCAGCGCCGGTACGATGACGTCTTCGAGTAGCTCCTCCATGCGCGCCGCCCGGGTTAAAGCCCCGGCGCCCGCCGGTAGAAGGGCACATTCGCGAGATCGAGGCTGCCGAGCACACCCAGGGTGATCTGGCTTACGTCGTTCACGGTGTGGTCTTTGTCCGTGATCGCCGTGTAATTTGCCGTCACCCCATCGTACGCGTGCTTCTCCATCCACTTGATCACGTCGTCGCTCTTCACCGACTTCGCGCCCTCGATCGCCACTTTCAAGTGGTACACCATGTCGTAGAAGGGGCTCACGGCGGTGCCCGCGGCGCCGAGCTGGTCGAGCTTCTTCAGCTTGTCCCGCAGTTCCAGCATGCGCGGTGGGATGGGCTCGTTGTCGGTGAACGTCGTCCGCTTCCAATACACGGGATAGGACTTATCGAGGATGTCCTTGGAGACCACGCCCACAAGGCCGAACGCGAACAGTCCGATGCCACCGATCGGCACCTTGTACTGGATCGAGTCCATGCTCCGCAGCACCGACGCGCCCTCGGGCCCGCCCTGGGTCCACCAGACGATCGCCTGCGTGCCTGCGTCCTGGGCCTTCTTCAGCAGCGGAACGAAGTCCGCCGTGCCCGATTGGAAGTACTCGAAGATCGTCGGTTTCAAATTCAGCGACTTGATATAGGCGTCCGTCGTCGGCGCGTCCGTCTGCCCGAACACCGTGTTTTCCGCCAGGATGGCGATCTTGTCGTATCCCTGTTTCCGGTAGAAATCCACGAGCAGCTTCGAGGACTGCTCGGGACTCCACACGTATCGGAACGAGTACGGGAACAGCTTGGGATCGGAGAGCTTTGGGTTATCCGAATAGCCGAATTGCAGGATCTTGTTCTGGTTCAGCGTGGGCGAAGCGCTGATGGCGTTCGATCCAATCGGCCCGAAGCAGTAGTTAATCTTCTTGTCCACCAGTCCGAGCGCGGCAGCCGGGACGTTCGCCGGGTTGCTCTGATCGTCCGCCTCGATGAGCTTCACCTGCGACCCAGCAATGCCGCCTTTTTCATTGATCTCGCTGATGGCCAGCTTCGCCCCGTTCGAGAACGGCGCATAAATCGTGGCCAGCGGGCCCGTGAACGATGAGATGAACCCGATTCCGATCTCGCCGCCCGCCTTGAAGTCGCCCCCCGACGCCGCTGGCGACTCGTCACCGCCGGTGTCGTCGTCGTCGTCGTCGCCGCACCCAACCAGGGCGAGGCCCGCAAGCCCAGCCCCCAGTGTCGCGCCGGATGTTAGGACCCGGCGACGAGTCCATGGCTCAGTCGATGACATGTGCGAAACCTCCCGTCGCGTCGTGCAGCGCGAATCTAATCCGGGTTGGCCGGCATGTCAATGCCACCGGGTTGATGTTCGAAACATTTTCGCTGTGAAAGTTTGACTTTGTTGCGGTTCATACTCCGGACACTTGAGATAATGGCGTTCCGGCCGTGCAGCGGTCGGTTCATATTCCTGCCCGGCAGAGCGCGAGGACTACAGCCGGCCACATGTGAAGCGACGAGGACTGATTGCGTTCTGAAACGAAATCCGGCCACCAGATCGTAAATCGCAACGCCTCCGTTGAAAGCGTTTGGCATCTCCCGTAATATACGCTTGCTCGGGGGCCTGGCAGCCCTCGCCACCGCTCGGAGGATATCGTGGCATGAAAATCGGCCTTTTCTACGAGCTTCAGACCCCGCGTCCTTGGGATGCCGCGAGTGAGCACCGCACCATCCAGGAGGCCCTCGAGCAGGTCGCCCTCGCCGATGAAATCGGCATCGATTACGTGTGGGCCGTGGAGCACCACTTCCTCGAAGAGTACTGCCACTGCTCCGCGCCCGAGGTGTTCCTGGCGGCGGCCAGCCAACGCACCACGAACATTCGCCTCGGTCACGGCATCGTCCTCACCGCCCCTCAGTTCAATCACCCTGCACGCGTCGCCGAGCGCATCTCGATGCTCGACCATGTGTCCAACGGCCGCGTTGATTTCGGCACCGGTGAGGGAACATCTGATATCGAACTCGAAGGCTTCGGTATCACGCGGGACCAAAAGCACGATGCGTGGGAAGAGGGCCTCCGCGCAATCGTCGGCATGATGACTGAAGGGGTGTTCCCGGGCATCGATGGGGAGTTTGTGCGCATGCCTCGCCGCAGCGTTGTCCCTAAGCCCCATCAGAAACCCCACCCACCGCTCTGGGTGGCCTGCAACCGGCGTGAGAAAATCGTCGAAGCGGCGCGCTTGGGCATGGGTGCACTGAACTTTTCCTTCGGTGTGAAGGCCGGCCTCGCGGAGAAGTACGCCACAGCCTACTACGAGCGTCTTAGCGGCTCGATCGAGCCCATTGGGCGCGCGATCAACCCGAATATCGCCATCGTCACGGGCTTCACCTGCGCCGCCGACCGCGCCGATGCCTCCTCCGCGTTCACAGCCATGAAGTTCTTCATGCACGCCATCAATTATTACTTCGAACCCGGCCGCGGAATGCCGCCGCAGCTCGACATTCACGGCAGCTTTGGCGACGGTTCCGAGGCGAAGAACGTGGACCACAATGACCCGGGCTCGCTCGGCATCTTCGGTACACCCGACGCCGTGGAACGCGACTTGCGTGCCTATGAAGAGAGCGGCGTCGACCAGGTGATCCTCGTAGCCCAGGCCGGAGGCTACCCCCACGACAAGATCATGGCTTCGTTGCGGCTCTTCGGCCGGGAGGTCATGCCTGGGCTGAAGGAACGAGATCAGCCTGCGCGGGAAGCGAAGGCCGAGCGGATGGCGTGGATGCGGTCGAAGGCGGAGATAGGCCCATGACCGGCAGGCCCCTGGAAGGGCAGACCGCACTCGTAACCGGCGCCGGATCTGGCATTGGCAGGGCGATCGCGGAGCGCCTGGCGTCAGAGGGCGCCGCAATCGCGATCGTCGACTTGGACGGGGCCGCGGCCAGTTCAACCGCGACCACGTTGAGCGAGGCCGGCGCGAAAGCGACCGTCCACGAGGCCGACGTGTCCCTCTCCGCGGATGTTGCGCGGGTGGTCGAGGAGGTGCGCGGGCAGCTCGGGCGCGTCTCGATTCTCGTGAACAATGCCGGCATTTCCCGCGGGGGCCGCGTGCAGGACATCCCCGAGGCGGAATGGGACCTCGTCGTCGCGGTGAACCTGCGCGGCACCTACCTCTTCTGCAAGTACGTAGTCCCGCTCATGCTCGACGCGGGCTACGGGCGCATCATCAACATCTCATCCGGTACCGGGGTTCGCGTTGGACCGGGCACGTCGCCGTACTCGGCCTCCAAGGCCGGGATCATCGCTCTTACCAAGTCCGTTGCGGGTGAACTCGCCACCCGCAACATTACGGCCAATGCCGTTGCGCCGGGACTCACGGATACGCCAATGACGCGCGGGACCTTTGGCGACGGCGAGGCGCTCCAGGCGCTGGCGAGCAGCGGGCGCATCGCCAATCCCATGCGCGTCGTCGTCCAACCCGTCGATATCGCCGCCGCCGTGGCCTTCTTCGCCAGCCCGGAGAGCCGTTACATCACCGGTCAGACGCTCCACGTCAACGCCGGGTCATACATGCCTTGAGAGGAACATCCGTTGAACGAGTACAAACTGGTCGACCCATTCCTCAATCTGCCAGCGGATCCAAACGACAAGACGCGTGTTATCGACCCCAACATCGCCCGCTGGTTCAAGGACTCGAAGGCGATGATCCACGGCGCCACGATCGACGAGATGGTGGCCGACATGGATGCGGCGAACATCGAGATGGGGATTGTGACGGCCAGCTCTGGCGGCGTCCCCGCACACCCTTATAACGTGGGCCAGAACCAGGAGGAAGCGCCCTTTGTCGCGGTCCTCGAAAAAGTGGCGGGCATGATGAAGAAGTATCCTGGCCGCTTCCATGGTTGCGTCGGCATTGACCCCACGGGGGTCATGACATCCGTCAGGCGCCTGGAAATGGCCGTGCGCGACTACGGCATGAACTCGTGCTGGATGATGCCCGCGCTGGTCGGCCTGCCGCCCAACCATGCCGTTTACTTCCCCATCTATGCGAAGTGTGTCGAGCTGAACATTCCCGTGAAGATCAACGTCGGCGCCCCGGGCCCGCTGCGATTTGGAGATACGCAGCGCCCGTTCCACCTGGATGAAGTGCTCATCGCCTTCCCCGAGTTGACGGTCGTGGGGACACACGTCGGACATCCCTGGCAGATGGAGACCGTGGCTCTGCTCCAGAAACATGCGAACTTCTATCTCATCACCTCGGGATTTGCGCCGAAGCATGTGCCCGAGGAGATCTGGCGCTTTGTGAACACACGTGGCGCGCACAAGGTGATGTGGTCCAGCGACTACCCGATCCTCCCCATGGAACGCTGCTCCCGCGAAGGCTGGGAACTCCCGCTCAAGAACGAGGACACCAGGCGGCGCTACCTCCGCGAGAATGCCGTCGAAGTGTTCAAGTTGGGTTGACACCGAGCTCAATTCAGTTCCGGGCCGCCGTCGACGTTCAGGGACTGACCGGGGATTTTCGCGTCTCCTCCGAGGCGAGGAAAACGCGGCGGCGTTCCCGATGGCCTCCGGCGTCTGCTCGCGGCGTAGCGGCATTCGAATTTTGATGAACGGTTCATCAGGGCACTCGTGCCTGAGGGACGCCACCAAGCCTTAGAGCCTGCCCCACGTCAGGTTCGTATGAGACTGAGGTCCATGAAATCCGGCCATCCCTTCCGGTCACTGGATTCAGGATGCGGCTGTCGCCGCCAGCTCTCCCGCATGCTCTGCCTTGTAGGGCGCGATGACGTTCTCTCCGAAGAGCCGGATCGACTTCATGATGTTCTCGTGCTTGAGGAAAGGCAGTTCGACGTAGAGGATGAGCTGATCGACTCCCGCGTTGTGATAGATGTCCACGACCTTGCGGCACTGTTCAGGGGTCCCCACGGCCATTGACCCGATGTTCAGCAGTCCAGGGAGTGCATCCTTGGAGGTCAGGTCAAGCGTCTTGGTCTGGTTCTGGTAGTGCCGGTACGACTCGGGCACCGTGCCGTAGGCTCGCTCCCATGCGCCCTGGACGCGCGTGCGCTCGGATGCGTAGTAGAGCGCACCCGGGCCGCCGATGTTCCGCACCTCATCGTCGTCCTCGCCGCAGAAGCCGATCGTGAACGCTGCGAACTGGTTAGTCACCAGGCCCCCGGGCGGCTGGGCATTCTTGATCTCCTCCCGGTAGATCGTCACGTACTTCCACGACTCCTCGGGGTCCAGCAAGGTGAAGTGCAGAAACCCGAGGCCGTACTTGGCCGCGAGGTGTACCGATGTCTCCTGGCCTCCGGCCATCCAGAGGGGCGGATGAGGCTTCTGGTAGGGCCGCGGGAGGACGGTCCGCTTGGGGATGTCGTAATACTTGCCCTTGAACGACGACCGTTCCTCCGTCCAGAACTTTGGGATCGCCTGGATCGCCTCTTCCCACATCGGCCGCGTGTCGTCCGGGTCGATCTCGAACGCTTTCAGCTCGAGTGTCGTGGCCGACCGGCCCGTGCCAACGTCGAGACGGCCGTGGCTGAGAATGTCCAACGCCGCCGCTCGCTCGGCGACACGGATCGCGTGGTTGTACTGCTTGGGAAGCAGCACCACGCCGTGGCCGATGCGCATCGTCGTCGTATGTTGAGCCACAGCCGTGAGGAACACCTCCGGCGCGGAGCAGTGGGCGAACTCCTCCGTAAAGTGGTGTTCCACGGCCCAGCAGTTATCGAACCCGACTGCCTCCGCTTGTTTGATCTCCTCGATGCACTCCCAGTACCGCTCGTAGTCGGAGTTCTCATGCCAAGGCTTGGGTGTGTGGATCTCGTAGAGCACTCCGAAGCTAATACGCGCCCCCTTCGTTGGAATCACTCGAATCCTAGGGATAAGTCTTTCGGAATGCAAGGCAGTGAAGGATTGCTATGGAGTATTGCAAGTCACGCCAATGATCCCGAGACCCGGCGTTGGCGCGCCAATGAGAATCGCCGTGTTCCCGGGCGCTGCCGTCCCATCCTTTCATGCGCTGGTGGGCTTCGACGATTTCCTCGAACCGCAGCACGTCGCCGAGGCACGGGTCTATCGCTTGTCATTGCTGCCGTGGGATCCCTGGAAGCTCTTCTGCCTGACCCACACGTGGCGAAGGTCCACCATTGCCGAATAGCCGCTAGATCCCGCGCAGATGACGACCATGCCGCCCTGTTCGCAGACGACATCGAGGTGGGCACGATCTCCTCGCACATCCCAGAGCGCCTTTCCAAACGCGCGCGCACCCTTCGTCCATTCCGCCTGGCCCACGGCATCTTCCCAATGCGGCGCCAGGCCCCAGTGATTGAATTGTTTGCGGTTGATATACCCTTCCGCACCGAGGGACTGGCAGTACTCTCCGCGCTCGTCGCTCGACACAACCGCCACGGCCCTCGCGCCAACATTGCGGGCGAGCTGGATCGCCTGGCAGCCAAGTCCGCCGGAGCCACCCCAGACGAGGACGATGTCATCCCTCGAGAGGATGTTTCCAGGCCATCCAAACAACATCCGGTATGCGGTACTGCCCACCATTGTGTTCGCGGCCGCGGCTTCCCACGCGAGATGCGGCGCCTTCGGCAAGCATTGGTGCGCTTGCGCAACCGAACTGTGCGAACGACCCGTGATTGGTGTCGTAGCCCCAGATCTTCGCGGACGGAGCGACCATGGGGTCCTTTCCGCCTTTCACCCAAGGGTCATTCCGGTCCCACCAGCCGGGATGAACGACGACTTCGTCGCCCACGGCAAC
>JBKKBS010000408.1:0-4181 GCA_046713815.1 Tepidiformaceae bacterium | reverse complement strand
GGGTCATGGCGATCGAGTTCGGCACGATGGGCGCGGTGCCCTCCACATACGCCTGGATACCGATGACATTCTGGATGCCCGTGCCCCCGGTTCCGCCGGTACCGTCGAAATGACCGGCCTGGAACGTCATCGGGTTAACCTGGCCGCTCGTCAGCATCTTGAGCGTGAAGTTGTGATTTGTACCGGCCAGGATGTCGGGGATAAGCCGGAACTCTTCCTTCAGCGGTGCCTTGCCGCCGACGGCGCCATTCGCGGCCGTCGTTTGATACCCCAGGAACAGGTTCGGGGCTGGCAGTGCCTCGCCGTTGAAACCGGCGAACGGGAAGGCGACCACGACGTTGACATTAGTCGCGTCGAGCAGGCTGGTGATACGGTGGATATTGACTCTCAGATGCGGGGTCGGAGAAAGCTCCGTATTCACCTCAACCTGGATGTCATTGCCGCCCTTGCCCGTGAGCTTGCTCTTGTCTGCGTCAATGCGCGTGGGCGATCCGGCGTTCTGGTTCACGCACGTCGCCGTCGCCGATCCGGCGCTTGCGCAGACGACGTAGGGGACCGGGAAGTGGTCCAGGGCGGATTGGACGTTGTTAATGGGCAAGCTGTTGACGAGGTCGAGCAGGTTCTGCTGACCAGATGTCGGATCGATCGGGTCGATGGGGTCTTGCGCCTGCGACTGACTGATCCCCAGGAAAAGGGCGGCCGCGGCCGCGATGGCGATGATGCCTGGGTAGAGACGTGCGAGCACACGCCTCCGGGTACCCGAGTGAGCGTACAAAGGTTCCTCTCCTTTGCGGAGGCCACCGTGAGGGGCTCCGCCAGTGTCTGGGCGTGAGGTAGCCGGCCGTGACCGGTAAATCGGAGAAAGGCTGATCCCTCCCGCATCCCTCCTCTTACGTGGGGCTGCGGGCTCTCGTTTTGTGTGCCTGCTGCCTCTCCGTAACGGCGCGGAGGCGTCGACCGGTGAACGGCAGCAGGCGGTGACGGCATGTTAGACATGCCGGCGGGTCAGTCTGGAAAATCGGGGATGGCGGCCGCTAGAGTGGTACTACTCAATCCGAGTATTTGCGCTACTCAATTTGCGCTGGTGAAGACGAGGGCAGCCGGGACAGCAGGAGGATGATTCGAGGCCAGCACGAGCGCGGCCAGGCCCGTGCGGGAATGCACGCCCACCTTGGCATAGATGCGCGCGAGGTGGTTCTCGACGGTGCGGCGGGAGAGGACGGCCTGGTCCGCGATCTCCTGGTTCGTGAGGCCGCGTACGACGAACCCCGCGATTTCTCGCTCCCGCGCGCTGAGCTGGTCGATGGCGGAAGCGCTCTTGGCGGGAGCGAGGTGTTCGCGCCGCAGAAGAGGATCGACGAGGCGCGCCTCAGTGGCACCGAGCCCTTCAAACGTCCTCTGGGCAGCAACGAGGAGCTTGCGGGCTAGGCGGCGGTCCTCGGCGTGCGGCAGTTCAAGATGGGTGCGCGCGAGCGCAAGTTCGGCGCGAGCGCGGCGATAAGGCATATCAAAAGTGCTCCAAACGGCGATCGTTTCGCGCCAGGCCACGATCGCCTCCGGGAACGCTCCTTGCGCCTTGTGGAGCGTGGCGCGGGCAGACGCGATCCAGCCGCGGGCAACGACACGGGTGGGTGGCGGCGACCACCGCAGGCGCCTCTCCATCACGGCCAGCACGGCGTGGGCTTCGTCGGGCCTGCGGGCGTCGCAGAGGAGCGTCACGTAGAGCTCCGCATACTCGCACCCGTAGTATGCCTCGTTCGTCGCCGTCCAGAGCGTGAAGGCCGCCTCCGCAGCCTCGAGAGCGCCGTCGAGGTCACCAGTGGCGCGGCAGGCGCGGGCCCGGAGATGTGCCCATTGGGCCGCGGGAAAGTACCCGTGCATAGGCCCGCCGGACGAACCCGCCCAGGCACACGCGGAGGTCACGCCATCCCAATCGCCCATGTCCGCGGCGAGCGCCGCGCGGGTGACGTGCGCGACCTGGAACGACTGCATATCCGAGCGGTCCGTCAGGAGCACGGCATCACGAGCGAGGCGGGCGGCCTCGCACCAGTCACCGGTGAGGCGAGCGATCTCGGCAAGCTTGGCGGTGAACTGGCCGGCGAGACGGTATGCGTGGCCGTCCTTCGCGGCATTGGCGGCGCGAGTGGCGAGTGCGCGCGATTCGTCCCAGCGCGCGGCCTTGAGATTGAGTATCACGAGGTTGATGAGCGCGGCATGCTCGTCTCTCGTTGCGCCACATTCGTGGGCCACGACGGCGCACTCTTCCAGCAGCTCGCATCCGCGTTCGAATTCTCGTCCATTTGCCACCATATGGCCGTAGGCGAGCAACGCGACGCTGCGCGCTTCGGGGGCATGAAGGGCGGTGGCCGCACCGAGGGCGCGTTCGGCGTCGGCGAGGATATCGGGCGAGCCCAGCCCGAGCGAGCCCGTTTTCGCGTGGACCACGGCGGCGGCGGCAAAGGCTTGCAGGGCGACGTGCTCGCCGTGGCCAATGGACCGCAGTAGTGATTCGACTGTCTCGAGTCGGGCCACCGAAAAGCTCAGGCGCAATGCCTTCGTGCTCAGCAGCGTCGCCTGCGCGATGTCCCCGGCCTGCATCGCGGACTGTGCGAGCAGCTCGGTCAATTCGGCGGCACGGGTGGTATTTCCGGCGGCGGCCCAGGCCTCGGCCGCGGAACAGAGCAGCACTTCAGGTGGCGCCTGCTGAAGGAGACGGGCGGCGGCGAGCGCCTCTTCGAACTGTAGTGCGGCTTCATGCATGGCGCCGAGGCCGAGGGCATAGTGGCCGGCCCTGGTGGCGGCCTGAGCGCGCAGAGCCTGATCACCGGCGTGGCCCGCATGCAGCGCGACGAGTGCGAAATCGCCGGGGCCTCCGCGCTGTGACAGGGCCTGGGCGAGGGCAGCGTGCATTCGCTGGCGTTCGGACTCAAGCCTGAAGGCTGCGGCCGCCTCATGCAGCAGCGGATGCGTGAAGGCAAGAATGCCGGCGTGAGCCGTCTCGGCAAGGATAGTCGAGTGAACGGCGTTGCGCAGGATCGGAAGGATGGCCGACTGGTCCATCTGCAGCAGTTCGCAAAGCTGGGCGATCTCGAACGTGTCGCCAATGACGGCGGCGGCCGAGAGGATCTCGGCCGTTTGCGGGCCATGGCATTCAAGGCGATACGTGAGCGTGCGCCGGAGCTCGCCCGGGAACTCGGTCCCTCTCTGGCCCTCAAGGTGAGCACGCCCCGCGTGGATGAGGTGGAGAGGGTTGCCGCCAGTTACCGTATAGAGCCTGTCGGTCAGCTCCACACCTGGGAACTCACCCCCGGGCGCAACGGCTCCGAGCAGCTCCCGGGACTGCATCCAGTCGAGAGGACCTAGCTGGATTGCGGACGCGTTTTCGCCGATCAACTGAAGGTCGCCGATGTCGGTCTCGGCGATCCGGCCCTCATCATCGCGGTAGGCCAGCGCCAGCAGGCAGCGCGAAGGGTCGAGGGATGCGGCGAGTGTGCGCAGGGCCTGAATGCTCCAACGGTCCGCGCGTTGCGCGTCGTCGAACAATATGAGCGCGGGAGCGTTCCGGGAGATCCGGAGGATCGCCTCCGAACACGCCTCTATGGTGCGCCACCAGTCCTGTGTGCCGGGCCGGGCGTCATCCTGTTCTGGCGTAGCATTTCGAACAAACGCGCCAGGGATCACCGGGGACAGCGCGCGTTCAAGACCTGCAACCATGAGCGACTGATCCCGCGGCGCCAGGCCCGCGAGGTAGCCCGTGAGCAAACGGCGGAACGGAAGCAGCGGACTGCCGGCGCCATGGGCAACACCCATCGTCCTGAGCACCGTGAAACCAGAGGAGGCGGCCCTCGAGGCGAGGTCGGCAAGCAGACGGCTTTTCCCAATCCCGAGGGGGCCATGAACGACGAGCGTGGCGCCGTGGCCGTCGTAGACGCGTTCCAACAGGCGCTCGCAAGCCGCGCGTTCGCTCTCTCTCCCGACGATGCCTCGTTCCACCCCGCACCTCCCCGTGCACAACAAAGGACGAACCGACGCCCAATGCGTTACGGAGTATGCACCAAAAGCGCGGGTACGTGAGCCAATCGGGCCTGAATGTCGCGTCATGCGCCGCCGGGTGCAGGGCGCGAAGGAGCCGCACGGACCCTCACAGGGCTGGCCCGCGTGACGAATGGACGCTTGCATCC
>JBKKBS010000407.1:0-8191 GCA_046713815.1 Tepidiformaceae bacterium | reverse complement strand
ACGCGATCATCGGGTTCTCGGAGCTGCTCCACGAGCGCATGTTCGGCGACTTGAACGAGAAGCAGGCCGAGTACGCCCGCGACATCCATGACTCAGGCCGGCATCTGCTCTCGCTCATCAACGACATCCTCGACCTCTCCAAGATCGAGGCCGGGCACATGGAGTTGGAGCCCAACGAGTTCGTGCTTGCGGAAGCACTCGAAAGCGGCGTGTCGATGGTGAAGGAGCGCGCCTCGCGGCGAGGAGTGGCGCTCACGCTCGATGTCGACCCGGCGATCGGCGTGATCGAGGCAGATGAGCGCAAAGTGAAGCAGGTAATATTCAACCTGCTCTCCAATGCGGTGAAATTCACGCCCGCGGGCGGCCGCGTCGAGGCGGCGGCGCGGCGCGCTGGCAACGTCGTGGAGGTCACCGTGCGCGACACCGGCATCGGCATCCCAATCGAGGACCAGGAGCGCGTCTTCGAGGAGTTCCAGCAGTCGGCGCGCACGGCCGCCACCGAACAGGAAGGTACAGGTCTCGGGCTGGCGCTCGTCAAACGGCTCGTCGAGCTCCACGGCGGAAGGGTGTTTCTGCAAAGCGAAGTCGGGGTCGGGAGCACGTTCACCTTCACCCTCCCGGTAGCGCCTTTGCCGGTGGTTCAGGGAGATGGGACGCTTGTCGTGGCTGGCATCGACGACGGCATGCCGCGTGCCGGAGGCGCCACGGTGCTGATCGTCGAGGACGACCCCAGGGCGAGCGAGCTGCTGCGCATCTATCTGGAGGGCGCCGGGTTCCTCACGCATACCTGCCGCACGGGCGAAGAGGGCCTCGAATACGCTCAACGCCTCCATCCCGCGGCGATTGTGCTTGACATCCTCCTGCCCGACCTCAAGGGGTGGGACGTGCTCACACGCGTGAAAGCCGACCGCGCCACGGCGGACGTGCCCGTGGTCATCGTCTCCATGCTCGACGACCGCGGCAAAGGCATCGCCCTCGGCGCCGATGACTACCTGATCAAGCCCGTCGAGCGGGAGCAGCTCCTCAACACGTTGCGCCGCGTGACCGCTCATACCAACGGCCACGGCCCCGTGAAGGTGCTCGCCATCGACGACGAGCCGATGGCCATCGAGCTGGTGCGGGCCGTGCTCGACCCCCAGGGATTTGTCGTCCTGGCCGCGAACGGGGGCGAGGAGGGGCTCGCGATCGCCTTGCGGGAGTCGCCCGCGCTCATCATCTGCGACCTCGTCATGCCCGGCGTGGACGGCTTCGCCGTCGTGGAGCGTCTGCGAGCGGACCCGCGCACAGCCGCCATCCCCGTCATCGTGCTCACGTCGAAGTCAATCAGCCGCCAGGATCGGGAGCGCCTGAACTCCCACATCAGCTACCTCGCTCAAAAAACGGAGTTTAATCGCGTAGAGTTCACCAACCTCGTGCGGCATCTCAGCCAGCCAGTGGGAGGCAATCATGTCGGGTGAGCTCGTGCTGATCGTCGAAGACAACGAAAAGAACATGAAGCTCGCGCGTGACCTGCTCCAGTTCCGTGGCTTCCGCACGCTGGAGGCGGTGACAGCGACTGAAGGCATCGGCCTGGCCTGCGATCACCAGCCGGACCTCGTGTTGATGGATATCCAATTGCCAGACATGGATGGCACATCGGCGCTGCGGCGCCTGCGGTCCGAACCTCGGACCGCCGCGCTGCGCGTGATTGCCCTGACGGCGTTCGCCATGGGCGAAGATCGTGACCGGCTGCTCGCCGCCGGGTTCGATGGCTACATCTCCAAGCCCATCGACGTGAAGCAGTTTTCCCAACAGGTGCAGCGCCATTGCGACGCCAGCCGCGCAGAAAGAGTTTGATATGGATGCTCCCACGATCCTCGTTGTCGACGACACGCCCCACAATGTGCGGCTCATGGAGGCAGTCCTCGCGCCGCAAGGTTACGCGGTGCGCACCGCCACTTCCGGGTCCGAGGCGCTCGACATCGTCGCCCACGAGGCCGTCGACATCGTCTTGCTCGACATTCTCATGCCGGGGATGGACGGCTACGAAGTCTGCCGGCGGTTGCGCAGCGACCAGGCCACCGCCGCCCTCCCAATCGTGATGGTCACCTCCAGCGGCGACCAGGAAAAGTTGCGTGCACTCGAAGCCGGCGCCGACGACTTCATCCCCAAGCCCTTCGACCGAGCGGAGCTGCTCGCGCGCGTGAAGTCGTTGCTGCGCGTGAAGTCTTACCACGACACCGTCCAGCGCCAGGCGGTCGAGCTTTCCGACTTAAATCGGACGTTGGAAGCGCGCGTGGAGGAGCAGGTGGGGGAGATCCAGCGTCTCGCCCGCTTGCGGCGCTTCCTTTCGCCTCAGCTCGCCGACCTCATCGTCAGTTCCGGCGACGACGCCGCGCTCCAGAGCCACCGCCGCCAAATCGCAGTCCTCTTCTGTGACCTTCGCGGCTTCACCCCCTTCGCCGAGGCCGCCGAGCCCGAAGAGGTGATGACCGTCCTCCGCCAGTTCCACGAGATCGTGGGTGACCTTATCCACAGCCTGCAGGCAACCGTTGGCTACTTTGCGGGCGATGGCCTCATGGTGTTCTTCAACGACCCTGTGCCCTGCCCCGAGCCTGCCCTCCAGGCCGTCAAACTCGCCTGCGCGCTGCGCGAGGAGATGGAGGACCTCACGGAGAAGTGGCGCAAGCGCGGCAACGACCTCGATTTCGGGGTCGCTATCACCTTCGGCTACGCGACCCTGGGAGAGATCGGCTTCGAGGGGCGTTTCGACTACGGCGCCATCGGCAGCGTCGTGAACATCGCCTCCCGGCTCTGCGATGAGGCGCGACCCGGGCAGGTGCTCATCAACCAATCGGGCTTTGCGGCCGTCGAGGGCTTGATCGAGGCCGAGCGGCTCCCGGACCTCACGCTGAAGGGCATCCACAAGCCGGTGCCCGCCTACAACGTCCTCGCCCTGAAGCGTGCCCGAGACGCCGGCCAGGGCGACCTTCCCGACGGCCTCACGTCGCGCGAGGCAGAGGTGTTGCAGTTGCTCGCCAACGGCAGGAGCAGCCGCGAGATCGCGGAGGACCTGTACCTCAGCGTACGCACCGTCGAGCGCCACATTGCGAATGTCTACCTGAAGATCGACGCGCACGGTCGCGCCGATGCCACCGCCTACGCCGTCAAGCGCGGTCTGGCGTAGCGACGGCGCGCACCAGCCAACAGCCCTCGGACTCGCATCCAGGCTCGTCCCCGGTGAGTTCGACCTGATCGCGCCGCGCGTAAATTGTTCGCGTGAAGCTAACATGACGAACTCGCCCTGCGCCAATTCGAAAAGAGCCATTGAAAGCGCCTATACCAACGACTACACTCCCGCAGGGTCTGGGACGTTTGGTGGCGAGTGACCGTCCGGGCTTATACGACGTCGAGGGGAAACTTTCACTATGTCCAAGGCTGAAGCGTTGCAGATGGTGGGCGAATGCGTGCATCACTGGGTTCTTGAACCACCACGAGGCGAGCTGACGCCAGGACGATGTAAGAAGTGCGGCAAAGAGCGAGAGTTTACGGGCGAGACGAGCTACCGCATCGGCCGCGGTTCCTCCCACCGAAGCTAATCTCCTTCCGCGAAAGGCCTCCGAAGGTTCACGGAAGGCATTCGGTTGACTCAGGATTGGGCCGCTGCCGACAATGGACAGCGGCCCACAGTGTTCCGTGGGGACGTAGCTCATCCGGGAGAGCGCAGCGTTCGCATCGCTGAGGTAAGGGGTTCGAGTCCCCTCGTCTCCACCAAACCCTCCATTCACGATTCGGAATTCACGATTTACGATTCGACCTCGTGGGGCGCCGAGCAGCGCCGTCTCCGGACTGGGCGCCGCATCGTCACGGTTCCGTCGGGACGCAAGCCGGCGCGAATCGTGAATCCCGAATCGTGTCGTGAATTCCTCAGACCCGCTGCTCCCGCACCCCCCGCGGCACCTGCGCGTCATTCATGGAGTCGAGCCACTCCCGGATCCAGGCCTCGTCCTTGCGGTGTGGGAGGGCGTTCAGGATGTCATGGGTGTGTGTGGGGTCGTGAATCGCGATCGCCCACAATAGCCCGCCGAAGCGAACCATCGATTTCGGCAGATTCAACGACTTGCGGTCGGCGCCGTACGGGATGATCGCGTCGAGGTTCTCGTCCGTCATTGCGCCGATGAGCTGGCCCATGCGCTCCCGGTGTACCGCCCCTTCCGCCAGGAGGTCATCCACGCTGCGCCCCCGCGCCGGCAGTACGGCCGCGTCGTTCCATTCGTCGATGTCGAACGGGTCGGGCATGGGCGTCTCCGAGGCGGGCATGTTCAAGCCGACCATCGGCCCAAAGCCCGCGACGATAAGGCCGTCAATCGTGCAAAGATGTGCGATGTAGTCCTTGACGGTCCAATGAGAGCCCGGGACCGGCGTGTCGAGTTCCTCTTTCGAAAGCGAACGGCAGAGGTGCTCGAACTGCGTACGATGCCGGGCCTGTTCGTCGATTACCAATTGCGTGCGGGGATTCATGAGTCCTCCAGGATGGTGATGGCGCGATTCTACGCCAGGCGCGCGATCGCCACGCCCGCGAACGTGGCCAGCACTCCGAGCGCCACCGACCCGGCCGCATAAAGCGCCGCCAGCAGGATCTCGTCGCTCCGCAGAAGGTCGAACGTCTCCCACCCGAAAGCGGAAAAGGTCGTGTAGCTGCCAAGCAGCCCGGTCACGAGCAGCAGGCGCGCCTCACGTGAGAGCAGCCCGCGTTCCTCGGTAAGCCCGAGCAACAGCCCGATGGCGAAGCAGCCCGTCACGTTGATGATGAAGGTGGGCCAGGGGAATGCGCCCTCTGCCACATTGAACCGCATGCCGATGAAATACCGCAGCGGCGCGCCGACGATCGCCCCCGCCATGACGTAGGCGTAGGTCACCGGCCCGTGCTCCCGTGCCCACCCGCCCCGCGGGCCGTAACCGAGAGTTCCGGCGCCTCCTCGAATGCCACCTCGGCCAGCCGCGTCAGAACGAGCTGCGCGATGCGATCCCCGTCGTGTACGACGTAGGTGACGTCCGGCGCGGTCGTGTAAAGCGACACCAGCAGCTCGCCACGGTAATCGGCATCGAGCGTCCCAAAGGTGGAGAGCACGCCCAGTTTAGCAAGTCCGCTGCGCGGCCGGATTTGCGCGTCAAAGCCCGGCGGCACTTCCACCGCGATACCGGTGCCCACGATTCGCGGCCGTTGACCAAGGACGAGCGGCTCATCGATGCACGCGTAAAGGTCGAAGCCCGACGCGTGTTCCGTCGCACGCACCGGCATGCGGGCCGCCGGCCGCAGAAGCTTCACGAAGATCATCGCTGTCACCGCGCGATGACCGGGAGCAGGATGTGGCTGGGCCGCGCCGCATCGTGGAACACGGTGTTGGTCGCCACCGTCGCCTCGTGGTCGTTGGCAATTGTGTTCCCGCTGTTCGTGTTGCGGTCGAAGCGCGGGAAGTTCGAACTTGAGATCTCGACCCGAATCCGTTCCCCTGCCTTGAAGACGTTCGAGGTGCCCGCAAGGTCGATACTCAGCGACACGGGCCTCCCGCCTTCCAGCAGCGAGACCTCCTGGAACCCGGCGCGGTAGCGCGCCCGGATGATCCCGTCGCTCAGGTTGAGCGCGCTGCCATCCGGCAGGACGTGCACGAGCTTTGCCGTGAAGTCCGTGTCACGCGCCGTCGACGCCGCCCACAGACGCACCTCGATCGCCCCCGTGACCTGCACCTCACGCTCAAGCACCGCGGTCGTGTAGCACAGCACATCGGGCCGCGACTCGACACTCGACTGGTCGAACTGCCCGGGCGGCACGTCGAGGGGATACGGGAAGAGTGCTCCACCGGTCGTTGGGCAGGGGTTCAGCGGGTCATAGACGAAGTGGTCGGGCCGCTCGTCTCCCGGTGCGTCCGGCGACAGCACACCGTCGCCCCGCGCCGTTGCCGCCGCTCCGTTCGAGTGGAAATAGTACGGTGTGACGTTCGCCTCGGCTGGCGGCCAGGAATCGAACTCGTCCCAGCGGTTCGCGCCCATCGTGAAGACGCGCACGGCCGCTTCCCTATCGATGCCGTTGTCCGCATCACGCAGCCAGCGGTCGAACCAGCCCATGTGCAGATCTTCAAGCAGCACCTGAGCGCCCTGGCCGAAGATTGTATGCCCGGCGTTCGCCGTCAGACTGGCGCCGTGGTACCAGGGGCCAACGATGAGCTTCTGTCCGGCGCGTGCCTGCTCCGTGCCGCCGTTCGCGCGCATGCCAGAAAAGTTCCGCAGCGTGCCCCGCATGAAGAGGTCGAACCAGCCCCCGAGGTTGTATGCGGGGCAGTGAATGCGGTCGTGCGACGCCTCTATCGTGATCGGCGCCCAAAAGTCGTCCCGCGTGGGATGGTCGAGCCACTCCTTGTAATACGGCGCGACGACATCGTGCCCAAACGCCGGCAGCTCCCGGATCGGGAGATGGCGCAGCGCGGGCCAGTGGTCCCAGACCACGCCCCCGAGCCCTGCCATCAGCGGCGCCACCTGCTCCGGCGAGAGTCCCGCTCGCGGCAGCTCCGGCAGCGCCAACAGCAGCGCCGACCAGGTGAGGTTAAACCCGAGCTCGAACGCCCCGCCCCTGTAGGTCCAGCCGTCGTAGAAGTCACTTCCGGTGAGGGAAGGGAAGATCGCCTCCAGGTTCGGCGGTTGCGCGGCGGCCGCGAGCCATTGCGTCGCACCCAGGTAGGAGATGCCGTACATCCCCACGCGTCCGTTGCTCCACGTCTGGTGCGCCGACCATTCAACCGTGTCAAAGCCATCGTTCAATTCCTGGTGGAAGGGGCGGAACGTCCCTTCCGACTCGAACCGCCCACGGCAGTCCTGCACCACCACGACATACCCCTCGCTCGCGGGACGGATGGGCGCGAACCAGCCATACGAGAGGTTCGCGAGCGACTTGTCGTAGGGCGTGCGCGTGAGCAACACGGGGTATCGCCCCTCTGGCTCTGGGCGGAAGATGTCGGCCCGAAGGACCGTCCCATCGCGCATGGGCACGGCCACGTTTCGTTCCACGCGGATGTCCATCAGTGGGGGCACGCGCGCAGCGTAGCCCCGAGCGGCGTCACCCGCCAGTCACCCGATGTACATCGGCAGCATCGTTAACCGGCGGGTGAAGGTCCCGAGACGGAGTCAGCGATGGGCGGCTTCCGGGACCGAAAGTAGGCCCAGACGCCCACGGTAAGAGCAGTGTAGACCGCGAACATGACGAACACGGTCATGGATGTTGCCTCCCTGAGCCCGCCGAAGTAGCTGCGCTCGCGGCCGAAGAGCACATGCCAGGTGAGGAACGCCGCGGTCACTGCGATCGCCAACCAGAGCCATCGGTTCCAGCGATAGATCTTCCCGCCGTCCGTCTCCGCCAGCGGCAACATACTCAACACCGTGCCCTCGATCCCGCCGATAAAGACGACGATCACCGTTGCCTCCAGCAACGCCGGCAACCACCCGCCCGGGTCCTCGTTCAGTCCCCGGATGGGGCCCACGAGCAGCCACGCGCCCACCGCGATCGCCAGTGCGGCTGTCACCGGCGCCAGCGCCACGCGCCCGCCCTGTCGGCTCGTCGCTGCCACGGGCGCGGCCACCGCACATGAGGCCACGAAGCCGTACATCACCCCGGGTTGCAGGTCGAGCAGCCGGGAAATGGCCACCGAGGCGGCGGCGATTGCGATACACACCGGGAACGGCCGCACCGCCGCGTTCGCGCTCATCCAGCGGCGCGCGGCGATCGCTTCCAGTCCCGAACACAGGTAAGTCACGAGCCCCACGCCGAGCACGGCGCTCCCGAACAGGACGAATGTGTGCTCGTTCCAGCCAAAATCCGGTTCGAGTACTGAGTAGATCACCCCCGTCATGGCCAGGACCAGGGCGGGGATCAACAGTCTGCGAGCCCACCCCGGCAGCCCCCGGCGGGCCGCTGCCGCCGCTGGTTGGCGGCGCAAGCGGCGTACAGGTTGCGTCAGCCAGGATGTCTTCCGGTCGAGTTCGGTACGGTTTTCCTGCAGCACCTGGTTGAGCAGCACCGAGGAGAACAGCACCCAGACAGTTACCCCCGCGATGATGAGATTGGTCGCAATCACGTCCGGCTTGCGCGACACGTCATCGATCGCTTGTAGGCGGAGGAACGTGCGCGAACGGTACTCCTCGTTCGCGACCGGCGTGACAG
>JBKKBS010000406.1:0-11818 GCA_046713815.1 Tepidiformaceae bacterium | reverse complement strand
CTCAATGAGGGCCTTGGACCGATCGTCGATCGAGCCGAGCGGCGGGATGTGTTGGACCTGATTCTCCCGGTCGCGGATGTTCACGACCTGGTGGATCTCAAAGTTGCGGCGGCAACTGAGCCCACACCACGACGATCCAAGCAAGGCAAGGACCTGATGGATCTCGGCCGCCTGGTTAACGTGTTCCCCGAGTTGAGGCTACGCATCCCGCCGTCGTTAATGCCGGACGTCGAGAGATTTATCGATCGGCCCGATTAGGCTCACGCCGTTTCGAGGAACTCCACCCAGTTGCCATCCGGGTCTTCCACGATCGCGATGCGAGTCCCGGGACGGATCTCGCGAGGCTCGACGACGACACGGTAGCCACCGTCACCGCACGCTTTCGACAGCTCATCCAGGTTCGAGACGGAGATCGTCCAGTAGCGGTAGCCGTAGGCGCCCTGGATGCCGCCGCGTGCCGCCTTCGCTTCCAGCGGCTTCTCTGGCGACACCACCTTGATCAGGCTCGTGCCGCACATCAGGCGGTGCATCGTCCCGCCGCCGGGCATCGGCGTGTCCGCCAGGTGCTCGAAGCCGAGCGTGTCTCGATAGAAGGCAAGGGCCTTCTCCGAGTCTGAGATCACGATGCCGAGGTCGATGGAGTCTTTCGTCAGTTTCACACCCATGAGTCACTTCCTGTTCGCAGATGCGTGATTTTCGCCCGCCCGACCGTCTGCGCGCTACTGGGGCGGGTTAACACGACGAGACGGAGTTACGAAGGTTGGAGAGGGGCCGCCCTCGTGCTTGGCTGCTCTTGATTTATTCAGCCTTTTTTTTCTTCGTTTCGTCCGTTCCGTCGTGCAATCTCGTGCTCCGGCGGGCCAACCTACCGGGTACACTGGAAGCGACCGCCACGAGTCCACCGGCCCTCAAAGGGAGTCGCGCAGGGGCTCACGTCAAGGAGAGGGCTGTAATCCGCAAGCACCGCGGAAGGAGGGCCGGTTTCCATGACCAGCGTATGGGACCCCGGGCAATACGAGCGATTTCGCGACGAGCGCAGCCAACCCTTTTTCGACCTGCTGTCGATGGTCCGGCCGGCGCCTGGCGGCAACGTCGTCGATTTGGGCTGCGGCACGGGCGAACTGACGCAGGCGCTGCACGCGCACGCGCAGGCCGCGAAGACCGTAGGCGTCGACAACTCGAACACCATGCTTGAGAAAAGTGGCGAGTTCGCCTGCGAGGGCCTCTCGTTCGCGCCTGGCGACGCAGCCTCCTGGGCGCCCGGCCGTCCAGTCGATGTGCTCTTCTCCAATGCCGCTCTACAGTGGCTCCCCGACCACGAGTCGGTCTTCCCCCGGCTTATGCGCGCGGTCGCTCCCGGCGGCCAGTTCGCGGTCCAGATGCCCGCGAACAACGACCACCCCTCGCACATGACTGCGCACTGGCTGGCGCTCCAGGAGCCGTTCCGGACGTACCTGGACGGCTATGTCCGGACCTGGCCGGTGATGGCCCCGGAGTGGTACGCGCAGCTCCTCGACCAAGAGGGCTTCGGGGAGCAGATGGTGTTCCTGAGGGTCTATGGCCACCGCCTGGGCGCACGCGACGAGGTCGTTGAGTGGGTAAAAGGCACGCTCCTGACCGACTACGAAAAGCGCATGACTCCCACTCAATATGCCGAGTATCTCGACGCCTACCGGGCCGCCCTCATGCCCCAGCTCGATGACAGCGAGCCTTTCTTCTACCCCTTCAAACGCGTCCTTATGTGGGCCCAGCGTTAGGAGTCGCGGCCGTCCCAGGCCGTAAGGCTTCCCACCCCCGGCAGCCGCGCCAGCAACTCTTCGTACGCATCCACGGTGATCGGTCGCACCACGCGGCCCGCGCCCGTCCAGTGCGCCCACTTCCAGTCGCCCGTCGATCGAGGATGCTCGGCTGGTTGGTCCAGGGGCATTTCCTTGCTCGCCAGCATGAGGTGGTAATGCTCGGTCAGCGGCACTTCCTCGTTGACGATGCCGACCCAGTACTGCATCTCGCCGTCATCGAGAGCGAAGGTCGTCCCGAGGTAGCGGTAGCGGCCAGTTACCGGGCGGGATGCACTGTTCACGTAGCGCGCGCGTTCACCGAATCGGCGGCGGACGGCCGCCGCCCCGAGCGCGTACAGCCGGTTCGTCGCGATCGCCTGGTCCAGTGGCACCGGCCCCAGGCCGAGGATGTCGCGCAGGACGAACTCGGCAAACTGCGTGGCGACCGGGTCGGGGTCGGCATCCAGCGCCTCGACCACTTGCAACCACGAAAGAGCCGCCCATGGGCGCGGCGCCGCATCACCCAGCCCGAGCAGCACCAACGCGGGCGGACCGGTAAGTCCCGCATCGACGCCCTCCAGCGCAGGCAGCGAACGGTCATCGAGGCCCGATTCGACCTGCACCTCGACGATCGCCCGCCCTCCTCCTTCGAACGTGAGCATGAGGTCCGCCGTCCCCGCGCCTGCCAACTGTGGCTGCACTTCGGCGAACGCGAGCCGTTCGTCGCCCGCGCCGGCCGCCTGGGCGAAGAGCGCCGTCAGCATGTGGTGCCCACGTTGGAGGAAATACGCCAGCCCAGAGGTGCAATAGATCTCGAACGGCGTGGCCGGAGATCCCGGGCGATAGGCCGAGAGCATGGTGAACAAGTTGGATTCGGGCATCACGATTTAGTAGGCAGTAGGCATCAGGCATTAGGCAAGCGCCCCACCTCTCACCCCCCGAAACGCATTCGGGGGTGAGGGGCTACCGGCCGGTCCAGGTGGGGGCGCGTTTTTCGGCGAAAGCGCGCGGACCCTCGACCGAGTCCTCGCTGCGGCGGCGTTTGGTTTCCCATTCGAAACGCGCCTGGGAGGCGTCCTGGAGCGTCATCTCCAGACCGAGGAGCGCGTTCTCCTTGGTAGAGCGCACCGAGAGCGGGGCACAGCGCACGATGTCGGCCACCCAGCGATCGACGGCTGCGTCGAGTTCCGCGAGCGGCACGACCTCGTTCACGAGGCCAAGCTCGTAGGCACGCGGTGCGGGGATGTGACGGCCCGTGAGCATGTAGCCCATGGCGGTATGCAGCGGGATCTGGCGGGGGAGACGATGCACGCCCATGGCCCCGGCGATGAGCCCGCGGCGCGGCTCCGGCAGCCCCAGCTCGGCGTGCTCCGCCGCCACGATGATGTCGCAGGCCAGTGCCATCTCAAGACCGCCACCAAGGGCAAAGCCGTTGACGCGCGCGATGACAGGCTTGAAGAGGTCGTAGCGGCTCGTGATGCCCCCGAAGCCGCTGGGCGGGAAGGCGAGGGGTGGACGCTGGTCCGCGGGCAGGCGCGACATTTCGGCGGTGTACTTGAGGTCGTTGCCCGCGCTGAAGGCCTTTTCGCCCTCGCCCGTGAACACCGCCACCCACGCGTCGTCGTCCGCCGCGAAACGGTCCCAGCACTCGGACAATTCGACCGAGGCGGGCGGATGAAGGGAGTTCATCACCTCGGGACGCGTGATCGTGATGCGGACGACAGGACCATCCTGCTCGTAGCGACAGAACTGCATGGGGGCCTCCGAACGGTTGTCAGGTTGAGCCGCAGTCTACGCGGACGAAGTGGGCGGGGCGAACGGCCATCGGGCGAACGGGCGAAGGAAGGCTCTTGGTGCACGGCTCAGCGCATCAATTCTCGGTCAGGATTTGGACCATAAATCGGCGCTCAAATTGTCAAAATGTTTGAATTATTTAGTTGCGCGCATAGCATACGTTGTGATTTCAATCAAATTCCCGGAGGTAAAGAGAAATCGCGACGAATCGTTGACGTATTGCACATCAATCGAACAAATGCGGGCCACTTGATGTATACTCTTTGTGCGCCCGGATTCACCGGGACGCGTCTGGAGAACACACATTTTTAACATCACCCATACATCCGTTAAGCGGATCACCCTCGCGCTAATCGCGCTCCTACTCGTGCCGATGGCCTTGATGGCATCGGGCGAACGGGCGCGCGCCGTTGACACCACGACGGTCGTTCGTCCCACGGCCATGAATGGCTGGGGGTTCTTCTCGGAAGGGCCAGTCGGCTCCAGTCAATCCGGCGAACTCGTGACCGGACCCGCCACGCCTCCGCTCGGGAGCGGTAGCGCGGAACTCAGCGTCGACGGGACGGGGCGCATGAGTCTCGGTACTCTCGCGTTCGCTGGAACGCGGCTGGATCAACTCACCGAGCTTTCATACTCGGCGTATAGAAGTTCGGTCGATGCTGGCAACAACCTTGCCGTCACCTTGCAGTTCGACGCAGACTTCGACTTGACGGACGCAGACACCACTTTTCAGGGTCGTCTCGTATTTGAACCGTACCTGACTTCCGGCGGCGGCACGGTGGCTGAGGACACATGGCAGCAGCGGGACGCCCTGGCGGGCAACTGGTTCGCCAGCCGCGCACCCTTTAATGCGTCCTGTAGCCAGGCTGCTCCTTGCTCCACTGCTCAGGTGCTCTCGTTGTGGCCGGACGTTGGCCTCCGCGCATCCATCGGGACGCTGCTCTTCCGGGCGGGAGGCCCGTGGGCCGGCGGATTCGTCGGCAACATGGACTCACTCACCGTCGGCGTTGGAACGAACTCTACGACTTTCGACTTCGAAGCCGGGCCCGGCCCAGCCTGCACGTTCACCACGGTGGGCACGACCATGAGCCTCAACGGCGACTGCTACACAGAGCAGACCATCACAGTGCCCAACGGCTTCACGCTCGACGGGCAGGGATTCACGATCACCGCGATTGACCCCGTCGCCGGACACTTCGTGGGCGGCATCGTCGCGGATGGCGGCGCCTCCGCGAACGTCACCAACCTTGGCGTGACGACCGACAGCCTCGCTGACGTCTGCGACGGCGGCGACAACCGTCTCCGCGGCATTCTCTTCGATGGAGCCTCGGGCTCGATCACCAATAACACCGTCACCAACATCCGCCAGGCAACTACGAGCGGATGCCAGGAAGGCAACGGCATCGAAGTCCGCAACGCACCGTTCACCACGGCCGGTCCAGACTTGGCGGTCACGATCTCGGGCAACGTGGTAACCGGCTATCAGAAGACGGGCATCATCGCCAATGGCTCCGTCGCTGCGATGATCACCACCAACACGGTCACCGGAGACGGTCCGGTGAGCTACATCGCCCAGAACGGTATTCAGGTGGGCTTCGGTGGGACGGCCACGGTCCAGCGGAACACCGTCACCGGCAACAGCTACACCGGCCCAGACGTCGCCTGCGGTCTCCTCCTGTTCGAGGCTGACGGCGTGAAGTCATCGAAGAACGCGTTCTCCGCAAACGAACGCGACAACTGTAACTTCGGCAAGGGCGGCGGTCAGTTCAATCCGAACCCCTAATTGCCTCCGGGCAATTCGCAACGAGGCCCCGCGAATGCGGGGCCTCTTGTTCGTGCGAACGAAAATCCGTGGGTGAGCGTCCGGGCGCTTGCTCATGTGTGCGCTACTGATGGCGCGTTACTGATGGGGGCGAGAGATCCGCGCTGGCCGCGGCGGACGTATCTCAGGCAGTTCCTGGCTCTGGCCGGGGAGGGAGATTGGGAGCGGATGCGGAGGGGGCGCAGGGGGCGCCCCTTCCGCAGGTGATGAACCGCCGAGACGCCAAGGCGCCGGGGTTGATTGGAAATCTGGTGAGGCGGGGCCGAATATCGTGGGTGGTCACCGTTGTCGCATTCCGCCGAGAATATTCTTGGCGGGCTTGGCGGCTAGATCTACCGGGCCATCAGGTTGGTGACACTCGGCTGATCGGGGTCGCTCCGGCGATACCGGCGTGGAGCGGATCGCGCGGGGTGCCACCGGGGCCCGTGTGCTGAGTCAACGGGAAGCACTTGACAGCCAGGCTCCGGAGGCGTGAGCCTTTGCGATGTCGCCGATGATCCCGGCGCCTGGTCTTGCTATCGCGTCGGCGAAGGCTTTGTCGGGCCTCTTGCTCAAAGAGCGGTAGTTGCTATACGTGCATCGCGTTGACGATGCGTTCAATCTGCTTTAGGTGCGGCCGTTCATGGCTTGCTAACCACTGCACATAAAACAGTACGGTCCGTACGAGTGGCTTTCCCGCGCCCGTAACTGTCGCCGCATGTGACCAGTCGACGGGTACTAACGGCTCCAATACCGTCAAGAGATCCGTCCGCTGCGTAGTAAAGGCGTGCAACGAAGGCTGAAATTCCTGTTCGCGATAGTCCGTCTTATTGATCCAGGTGGTGGGATTGACAGCGCGTATTGTCGGCTTGTCTTCGGCGATGATCACAGCAATGCAGTTGCCCCACATGTCAGCACACGCGCGCAGATGGGCAAGCACATCATTCGCGGACCACTCATCGGGGTTGGGGGTGGTACACAGTCGAGCGGGTACCAGACCGGCAGCAAGCGCGGCGATGCGCGGCGGCGATTCGGCAAGCACGGTCAGAATCTGCTCAACGGTGAGTGATCGACCGGGCACGTCACATGATCCTTTCACACAGAGCAAGTTCGGTGGTCATCCGACGCCGGCGCCGTAGGCCCTCGCGATGTCGCCGATGATCCCGGCGAGCTCCACGGGGCGCGACCACATCGGCCAGTGGCTCGTCGGCAGGTCGACCCAAGTGAGGTCGCGCAGCTCCGCGAGGCCGCCCAGCCAGGCCCAGTTGTGTTCCTTCGCGTACTCCTTGACCTTCTCGGACGGGAATCCCGTACAGATGACCGTGCTCGGAATGTCGCGGCGGGCGTCGTTCGTCAGCTCCGCGCCCTCGCGGACGACGCCGCCGGGCTCTGGGACAGCCCGCTGCCGAAACGTCTCCATCTGCTCCTCGGTCAGCCCGTCGAGGTTCTCCTCTTCCTCGATGTCCTTCCAGACCAGCGGCTTCTCTACCCCGCTGAAGTCGGGATCCAGCGCGCCGATTCCCGGGGCGGAGTCGACGTAGACCATGGCCGCGATGAGCTCGGGGATCCGGTCGCTCGAGGCGTAGCCGGCGAACCCGGATGCGCTGTGCACGGCGAGCACGACGGGAGCCCCCGCCGCCCGGACCGCCTCGCAGATCGCGTCAACGTGGTCGGACATGGTGATCGCGGATCGGTCGGCGGCGGCCGACTCGAGACCGGGCAGCGTCACCGCTGTGACGGCTTGGCCGTCGGCACGCAACGCGGCGGCGACCTCGTCCCACGCCCACGCGCCGAGCCAGAACCCCGGAACCAAGACAATCGGTGCGCTAGTCATTCCTCGATTCTAGGTGCGGGCAGCCGGGCGAGGAAGAGCGTCTCGGGTCCCGCCGACCCGCGCAAACTCGCCGGGGTGAAGCGACCCGTTGGCGCCGTGAGCGCACAGTGTCGGGGTCCTCGACGCCCGTGACGGTGATGGCGCGTCGCGGAACCGGGCCGCGAAGTCCGAGATGAAGGGGTTCGAGCCACCGATGCCCCATGTCGACGGGATCGACGCCCAAGGCGTCACGGAAGGATGACCGGGCCTGGTCGAGACGGGCCCCTCGGCCGCCACCGCGAAGCCCTACTCGTGCTCCTCGAGCTGTGACATTCGACCAGCCACACCCCACCGCGGAGGTCCTCCTAAGCCGACGCCCTGTCACCAACGTCCTGGCCGAGTCCATCTAGAACCGGGCGGCGACGCGGTCGAGGATGGAGTGGGCGACGGCATACTTCGAGATGAGTGGAAGCTCTTCCACGCGGCCGTCGTTGAAGAAAAAGGTTACCTGGTTCGTCTCCGTGCCGAAGCCGCTGCCAGCGGCGGTCACGTCGTTGGCGACGATGAAATCAAGGCGCTTGGAGGCGAGCTTCGCCTTCGCGTACTCCGCCAGGTGCTCCGTCTCCGCCGCGAAACCGACACGCACGCCTCCGCCCGGGATCGTTGCGATGATGTCGGGATTCTTGGTCAGCCGGACCGCCAAACCCTCCTCCCCGGACGTCTTCTTCATCTTCTGTTGAGCGGGCGACTCCGGGCGGAAGTCGGCGGGCGCGGCCGACATGACGATCGCGTCGGAGTCGGCCGTGGCGCGCTCCAGGGCGGCGAGCATGTCGGCGACGCAGCTCACGTCCACGCGATCGATGGCCCACGGCGTCTCGAGCTCAACGGGACCGGTCACCAACGTGACGCGCGCGCCCCGATCGCGCGCGGCCTCGGCGATGGCGAAGCCCATCTTGCCCGTGGAGCGGTTGCCGATGAAGCGCACGGGGTCGAGTGGTTCGTGGGTTGGCCCCGCCGACACCACGATGTGGCGGCTGCGGAGGTCGCCGGTGCGTGCGCCGAGGAGGGCGCGCAGGGCGCCGATCACCTGCGGCGTCTCCGCCAGGCGCCCCGTACCCATGCGTCCGCTCGCCAGCCGGCCGGGCATCGGCCCCACGAAGGCAATGCCCCGTCCCCGCAGCGTGGCGACGTTCGCCTGAGTCGCCGGCTGTTCCCACATCTGGCCGTCCATCGCCGGCGCGACCAGAACAGGCGCCGTGGTGGCCAGGGCCGTAAGCGTGACCATGTCAGGCGTTTGGCCGTGGGCGAGGTTTGCGAGGCAATCCGCTGTCGCGGGCGCGATCACGAGCGCGTCCGCCCTCCTCGCGACCTCTACGTGCGCTTCGGCTTCTCGCGCGCCGAACATGTCCACCACGACTTCGCGCCCGGTCAGCGACTGGAACGTCAGAGGCGTGACGAACTGCGTCGCGGCCGGCGTCATCACCACTTCCACCACCGCCCCCGCCTGGCGCAGCTTCGAGCAGAGGTCGGCAGCCTTGTAGGCCGAGATCGATCCGGTCACCCCGAGGACGACGGTGCGTCCATCGAGGGGCAAACCGTGAATCGTGAACCGTGAATCGTGAGTCACGAGGCGTTCAGCTCGTAGATGATCCGCAGGCCGTTCAGCGTGAGATCCTGGTCGACGACGTCGATGCAGCCGGTCTCCTTCGCGATCTGCGCCGCCCAGCCGCCGGTCGCGACCACTTTCGGCTCACCCTCGAGTTCGTCCTTGAAGCGCTGGACGACGCCCTCGACGAGGCCAACGTAGCCGAAGAGGATGCCGGACTGCATCGCGTGGATGGTGTTCTTGCCGATCGCCGTCGGTGGGCGCTCGAGCTGCACGCGATAGAGCATGGCGGCGCGGCTGAAGAGCGCCTCGCTGGCGATGCCGATACCCGGAGCGATGGCGCCGCCGAGGTAGTCGCCGTCGGAGTTCACGGCATCGAACACCGTGGCCGTGCCGAAGTCGACGACGATCACCGGCGCGCCGTACTGCTTGATCGCCGCGACCGCGTCGACGATGCGGTCCGCGCCGAGCTGCTTCGGGTTGTCGTAGAGGATGCGCACGCCCGTCCGCAGCCCGTGTCCCACGATCATCGGGTCAAGGCCGAAGAACTTCTTGCACACCGACTCGAAGGTCGGTATCAGCGGGGGGACGTCGCAGCCCATAATGCAGGCGTCGAAGGCCTGGGGGGTGAGGTTGCGCGTCGTCAGGAGGGAGAGGAGGAGGACGCCGTATTCGTCGGGGAGCTTCTCGGCCTCGACGCCGATGCGCCAGGTGGCATCGAGCGTCGCCCCTTTGAACACGCCGATGTGGATGGAGGTGTTGCCAACATCGAGGGCAAGCAGCATACCGCACCGCCTGGCTTTAAGGGCCGTTCACCGGTCCCCGTGCCACCGGCAGCATAACAGTTCTCAACTGCCGGTTGTCAGCTTTCAGCTCTCAGTGCTTAGTTCTCCGTTCCCGGACTCCGACCTCAGGTTTGCTCCGCAAGTTTCGGAACACTTCCCGAATAGGGGCGCGTTCCGTAGAGTGTTGACTTCGGCCCAGGGGGGAACATCGCATGGCTGTCACTGGTTGGATTCTCGTGCAGACTGAAGTGGGCCGCGCGCGGGCAGTGTCCGATGCTATCGCGGCCATCTCGATGCCCGGGATCAAGGTACTTGCCACCGATACCGTAACGGGCCAGTACGACGTCATTGCCCGCGTTGAGGCTGAAGACACGGATGCCCTGCTCTCGGCGGTGGAGTCGGCCGTGGCAGCGGAAGGCGGCGTGCAGGATGTCGTCACCTGCCTGGCCATCCACCTCGCCTGATTCCAGGCACACCGGCCAAGTGCCTGTTGCCTGATGCCCGGTGCCTGACGCATAGTGAGCCGCCACCCGTCAACGTAAGGGAACCGCACATGCCAGATGTCGCATCGTTTGATGAGATCGCCACGGAGTTCGACCAGCGCGTGCGCCGCATGGTCTGGTGCACCGTCACCACCATCGACGGGAAGGGCCGCCCTCGGTCGCGCATCCTGCACCCGATGTGGGACGGCTCGACCGGGTGGATCGCAACCGGTCGGCAGTCGTTCAAGGCCAGGCACCTCGAGAAGAACCCATACGTGTCGTGCAGCTATTGGGATCAACAGCACCAGCAGATCCACGCGGAGTGCAAGGCGAGCTGGGAGGATGACCCTGCCGAGCGTGAACGGGTCTGGAACCTGTTCAAGGACACGCCGCCTCCGTACGGCTACGACCCGGCGACGTTCTGGCAGGGCGGCCCAACGGACCCGGCGTTTGGCGCGCTCAAGCTCACGCCCTGGCGAATCGAGCTGTTCTCGCTGCAGGATTTAATGCAAGGCAAAGGCCCTCGGGTCTGGCGGGCCTGAAGCCCCTCATCCCACGACCCCCTCTGCACATACGGAGGGAGAGGGGGAGACGGTTCTTCGTGTGTGGCCATTCTCAAGGCCGGGGAGTCGAACGACGCCCATGGGCTCATTCAAGGCTGCGGGAGACGGGGCGCGGCGGCGGGGTGCGGGAGGGCCTGGCGTGGCTGGCTCCGTCGCCGGCACAGGCGGCCGGTGGCTACCACGTCGCGGGAGCCGCTCAGAGAGGGGGACGCCGTTGCTCGCTGGGCGGCACGGATATTAACGTCTCGCCGAGGCTCAGCCCTCGATTTCAAAGAGGTGAGAGCAACTGGCGGTGGCGTGAATCCAGTAGGCGCTTCCCGCCGTGACCCATGAGAGGCTCTGTAGGGATGAGTGCAGGCCCCGCAACCACGTGGCCCAACCCGCACCGTCGAAACCGTAGACAGCGTCGACGCAACCGAGGCGATCCATCGCCATTTCCACGGAGCCCGGCGGGAGGACCGTGAGGAGCCAGCCCGGGGCGAGTTCCAGTTGCAGCAGGGCGGGCTGTGCCGCACCGGGCGCGATCGGGTAGAGGGCGCTGATGCCCGCCATGTCGTCCGCCCGCAGGCCGCGCTTGATGCCGCGATATTGGAAGTACATGACGGCGGCCTGCTGGTCGTTATTGCAGGAGAAGAGGGGGCAGCTGTGCTCGAGGCCCGCGAGGTGGCCTGCTTCGTGGACGAGCACGCTGCGCGCGTCAATGGCGCCGTCCTCGCCATCGCCCAATTTCGCCTGGGGATTGCTGTTGAGGACGATGTCGGCCTCGTGCGCATCCAGCTTGGTCGTCACACCGAGGACGCACCCCGTGGTGCAGTCGAGGTCGCGCCAGGCAATCACGTTCAGGCCGTCGTTCACTCCGTCGTTCAGAGACGCGGTTGCGATGGTCGCGCCCGCGTAGCGAAAGGAGAAGGAGGATGAGGAGACATCGCCCCATGGCGCGAGCGCCTCTTTCACGTCGTGCTCGGTGAAGCCGGGTAGGGCGCCGGCAGGGTTGTACAGCACGGGCACGGGGACTTCGGCGCCGGCCCATTGCCACCACCAGAGTGCGAACTGGGCGGAAACCTCCGAGTCATCGAGGACGACGCCGCCGGGCACAAGCTGGCGGCTGGCGTCGATCGCCGCCTGGAGGGCAGCGGCGTCAGACGGAGCATTCACGGCGAACTGTAGCGACACGCGCGCACCGTCCGGTCGTACGA
>JBKKBS010000405.1:0-2704 GCA_046713815.1 Tepidiformaceae bacterium | reverse complement strand
CGGGGATGCCCGCCTGGTGGCTGAGGAGCTGCCCGACCGTGATCTCGGCCTTGCCGTTCCGAGCGAACTCGGGCCAGTGTTGCGCGACCTTCTGCCCGTAGTCGAGGAGGCCGCGGTCGACGAGCATCGCGCAGGCCAGCGCGACCGTCGCCTTCGTCGTCGAGAAGACGTTTACGATCGTGTCCCGCTCCCATGGCAACGTCCCCGCGATGTCGCGCGTGCCCGCCCAGATGTCGACAACGAACTCGCCGTCGACCGTCGCCGCGAACGACGCCCCCGCCTCCTGCCCACTCTCGAAATTGGCCGCGAATACGTCCTTTACGCGCTCGAACCCGGGAGCAACGATGCCGTGGATCTCGATGGTCGCCGTGTTCATTAGAAAAGACACCGTGTGGTTGTGAGGGGCGAGTATAGGTCAGTGGCGTCGTCGTGGCTCGTCGCGGCGGCGGCATCAACTACAGGTAAGACGTCGTTGATCTGCTGGCTCCGCGCTGCGACCATCCCGGTCCCGACGAACAGGAGGGGCTCGATGAAGGCGGTCTGGCGCTTGTCAGGCAGCCGCCGGCGTTAGAAGCCGAATCCGGGCAGGCCGAACTCGCCGGAGATGCGTGTCGCACACACGCCGAAAGCCGGGCTCCCGTACTCGGCTAGCTCGCGTGCCGTGGTGGCTCGCACGACGAGCTGCGCGGGGAATCCCGCCTCGACAAGACATTGCTTCATGGCAGCTCGGGCAGCTGACTGTTGCGCTTCCGAGGGGGTGTTCTGAACCGCCCACGACATCTCGACCAGCACCGAATGTTGCTCGCGGCAGTGTCGTGCCACCGTACTTTGGCTGGAATCCCCCTTTGAGTGGAACGAGTACTGGAGCAGCTGCCTGCTCGCGTCTGGATATGGCTCCTCGCGGGGCTCGTAGCCTGCGTCTCGCATGCAGGCGAAGGCCGCCCAGATCGCGGCCTGGTACTCAGTGCGCGTGACATGCCCGTCCGCCAGCGCTGCAGCTTGAGTGGCCGACACCGACCGCGCGTCAATCACACCGCTGACCCCCCCGGCGCCATCACCCTCGACGAGGCGGTTGACAATGCCGGGTGCGGACTTATCCTGGTTACTGCTTCCACTCCGCGTGGTATTGAACAAAAGCGTCCCGGTCAGGACGGCCACGGAGATGGCGAGGAGAACGGTTGCCATAAATAGGCGAGAGCGTGCTATGGACATGACGTCGACCCCGAGCCCCATGATGCTGTGCAGAGTGAGTTGTAGTACCAGCTGGAGCCATCGATGGGCACGGCCAAGACGTGTTCGGCATGCGAGGAGTACGCAGTATTGACTTGATCATACATGTAACTGTTTGCGTATCCTGGGTATCGGAAGAAGCATCCCCAGTCATCGCAGTACTCGACGTAGGAGAGCCCGCGTAAGCACTGGGACAGGAGCAACCCGCTTGCACTTGTGGCGTCGGTTGAGGAATAAGCATAGCCAGGTGGGGCTCCTGTCGCCCCGTAGCCGTTGCACGTCTTTCCGCCGTAGGAAGCTGAGAATGTAGCGTATCCCGCGAATGCCGGGAGAACCGAGACAAGGACTACTGCAAGCGCCCCGATGATCAGCAGCAGTGTCTTACGGGGAGTCCTGAGTGGGAACATACGAGCCAGCTTGGCATGTCTATCTGGCGGCGTCAGCCACATTACTGTTGCATTTCCGCCGACTGCAGGGCTCGCAACATCTCTTACTGCGCCTTGACCGCAAGGCAGCACCCCGAGTGGCGAATCGCCCAGGTGACCAGCGAGCGGCCGCGTAGTCCGGCCCGTTCGCAGAATCGATGGATGCGGCTGTGTACGCCGGCTACGGAGAGATTCAGAGTCGCCGCGATTTGGTCATCGGTCTGACCGTCCGCGACAAGATGGAGCACCTCTTGCTGGTCAGGCGTTAGATGCCAATGCCGCTCGAGGCCATCGTCGTTCAATGCAATTCCTCCGCTGGGGGGCCTTGCCAAGCTAGCAATGCGTCAGGAGGCCGTCAACACGGCGGCCGAATGGCGCGGCCAGACCCCTTCGAACGCGCCCGGACTTCGGCTTGTCCTGTCCGAAGCGGGCCCTGACGTCGCCTAACGGCGCGCTCCCATACACTCGATCCGTGGACCAATCGCGCATCCGCAACTTCCGCATCATCGCGCACATCGGCCAGGGCAAGTCCCCCTCGCGAGGACCGGCGGGCCGCGGACTATAATGCCCGCGGGATGACTGTGATCGATTGGGTGTTGGACTCAGATCCCTCGATACGTTGGCAGGTGATGCGCGATCTGACAGACGATCCCGCGGAGGTTGTCGTTGCGGAGCGGTCGAGAGTCGCCGTCGAAGGCTGGGGCGCCAGGCTGCTGGCGCTGCAGGGCGACGATGGCCAGTGGGCCGGGGGCGCGTGTTTCCCGGGCGGGTACTTCGACCAGCCCCCCGAGCACGAGGGCCAGCCCTGGATTTCGACGCTGCCAACACTCCAGTTGTTGCGTGATTTCGGGGTCGACCCGCGCTCTGACCGCGTCCGCCGGGCAGTGGCGCTGGTTAGAGACAACTGCCGTTGGGAGCACGCCGGGCAGCCGTTCTTCAGCGGCGAGGTCGAGCCGTGCATCAATGGCAGGACCGTGACGTTAGGCGCCTACTTCGATCAAGACGTAGACGGCGTGGTCGCCCGCCTGCTCGGCGAGCAGCTGGCTGAC
>JBKKBS010000404.1:0-2648 GCA_046713815.1 Tepidiformaceae bacterium | reverse complement strand
GTACGAGACGCTGGCGACCGACGAGCAGCGGGTGCGCGAAATCGTCAGGTCGCTGGGGTAACGCTCCACGCTGGCGTCACTGCGGAAGCGTCATAGTGAGCGTGCGCCCTTGGCGGGCCACGGTCGCGCCAGTGAAGGCGGCGCGCACCCCGGCCGCGGTAACGATGGTGGAGTCGCCAGCAGGGATGACCGACGGATCCGCCTCCAGCCCGGTAACGTTCAGACGCCTGACGCCATTGAACAATGGGTGAGCGCCTGCCGGCTCGCACGGTTGATTCCATGAACGAGAATGCGCATTCGAGCGTCCGAGGACGACTAATGGTTGCCGCTCGTCCCGATGAGGCGATTCTTCAGGGAAGCGGTGGCGCGGCGGCATTCACCAGGCGGCGAACCGGCGGGACGATACTGATTCGCAGCATCGCTTGCGGTTCCTCGAGTCGTTTGAGCTCCGCCAGTGACGTCTCGCTCCACCCTGCCGAAGGACGTGCGCCGCGCAGGTAGCCGAGGGCCTCGAGCCCGATCCGCGCCACCCTCGCGGCGGCGTCGGCGGCGGGGAGCACCGCGGCGATGAGTGGCGACTGCCGGGCCTGTTCACGGATCGGTGGCTGCGCGCGTTGGAGCGCCTCAAGGCGGAGGGCGAGTGCGTTGATCGCATTAGTCCGCGCAGTATCGCGTCCCGTGGCCGCCCGCTGCGAGAGCCGCTCCGCGTCCCAGCGCCCCCAGGGATCAGGGCGCGCGGCGTCCTGAATGCGCGAGAGCGGTGTCATCTGGACGATGCGCGGACCGCGCACGCGTTGGCTGAAAGTCGGCGGCATGACCACGTCGAGTAACGTGGACAGGGGAGTGATGTCAGCGCCATTGGTCAGGCGTCGAAGCATCCGGTCGACGTGCGATTCGTGGCCGAGTCCGAGTTGCTCGAGGCGCGCACTCATGAGCTTGAGGCGACGGTACATGTCTGGAACGTTGGTGACCTCACGTGGCGACCAGAATCGCTCGGCGATTGCGGCCATGCGCGGCCAGATGCGCGAATCGATCATTTCCGGCGTCACATGCTCCGTCCACATGCACGCCTCGCCGCCTAACACCAATTTCTGCTGCTCTGGCGTGAGGTCCGTGAAGAACGGAATCGGATCAGCCAGGTACATCTCCTCCGCCGTCTTGATGTGATCCAGGTAGTAGGGCGCGGAGAGAATGCCTTCGATTCCCTTTTGCGCCGTTTCGCTGAGGTACTGCGTGCCTCGCCAGGACTGGACCACCGTACGCGCGGGAAGGCGCGGGTGGATGATCTCATCCCAGCCGACCATCCGTTTGTTGTACTTCGCGAGAATCGTGGAGAGGCGACGATTGAAATGCGCCTGGAGTGCGGCGTTGTTGGCGAGGCCGCGCGACTTGCGCCAGGCAACGATGCGCGGATTGTCGTTCCAGTGCTTGTCCTCGACCTCATCGCCACCGATGTGCCAGTACGGGTCGGGAAAGAGCTTCACCATCTCGCCGATGAAGCGGTTGATAAACTCGTACGTCGCCTCCTTCGTGGGATCAAAGATCGCGTCCGCGCCGCCCCACTCGCGGCGAATGGATATGGGACCGGAGCGGCTGGCGTACTGCGGATAGCCGACGAGCCACGCCGTGGAGTGTCCCGGCATGTCGAATTCCGGGACGACGCGAATGCCGCGATCGCGCGCGTAGGCGACGATCTCGGTCACCTGCGCCTGCGTGTAATAGTTTCCATCCGACCCTAATTCATGGAGCTTTGGGTATCGCTTACTCTCGACGCGAAATCCCTGGTCCTCGCTCAGATGCCAGTGCAGGACATTGAGTTTGACGGCAGCCATCCCGTCGAGCGTGCGCTTGATGACTTCGGGCGGCTGCCAGTGGCGACAGACGTCAACGAGGAGCCCGCGCCAGCGGAAGCGCGGTGAGTCCTGAATGGCGACGGCGGGGAGATAGAATCGGCGCTCATCGCTCTCGATCAACTGAAGCAGGGTCTCGAGGCCGCGAATCGCACCAACCACGGTGGGCGCCTTGAGCCTGACGCTGCTTGGGCTGACGTCCAGCGTGTACGACTCGTCTTCGTCGATCCCTTGAACCACCTGGCCAGCACCGACGACGTCTATGATGACCTGCGCTCCTTCGGGTGCGCGAGCATAGCTGCGCGAAAGTGGAGCGGCGATGCGCTTTTCGATGGTCGCGAGCGCGCGCGCTACCGCGCGCTCGAGGCGACTATCGCGGTGCCTGACGATTGCGATGGCGATCGTGGAGTCGAGGGGCAGGCGGCCGCCGGTGACGGTGACGGAGGTCGGGACGGGCATCAGGGCAAGAAGTGCCTGTGGCGCGTCTTGCGCGTCGAGCGTTGAGCGTTGAGCGTCGAGCGAGAGCGTGAACAGCACGGCCGTCGCCAGGAGTCGAGTGGTCATAGGGCGAATCTGTCGACGGTGGACGGTAGGCGGTAGACGGTAGGAATTCATCTTCCGCTCAACCCTCCGCTCAACGCTCGACGCTCGACGCTCACCGCTCACCGCTGTAGTCTTCGCCATGAACCTTACCGCACTCGACTGGATCATCGTCGTCGTCTCCATCGTCGTGTCGTACCTTCCGGCGGTCTTTCTGGCAAGGCGCGCGGGATCGAGCACGGCGGAGTTCTTCACCTC
>JBKKBS010000403.1:0-3539 GCA_046713815.1 Tepidiformaceae bacterium | reverse complement strand
CGACTTCACATGTCGCATTGGCCCAGACCTGAACGGCCACCCGAGACTTACGTCACGGCACCTCTATATCGACCGCTGAAAGCTGCTGGCCGTTGACGAGGACGCGGACCTTCGCCGGCCCCGTGGGAGGCTTCGCAAACGTAAACTCGGCGCTCTGGCCCTTCGCCAGGACAACCGTCGCGCTCTTCTCGTTCGCCGCTCCGCCGCTTTCCACGCGCACGACGATCGTACTCGATTTCAGTTCCCCACCATCGTTTCGGATGACCACCTTCATCTCGGTGGCCGTGTACGTTGGCGCGAGGATCTTGAGATCGGGCGACTCCACCGACGGGGTCAGGACGAAGGTGGCGCCGTTATTGTCTTCATTTGATTCCTTCACCGCGTTGCCCGGGTCGACCGTGACCTGCGCCGAGCTCCCGGAGGCGGTGATCGGCGGATTGAGCTCGAAGTCCACCGTCACCTTGCCGTTTGCGGGGATGCTGGCGTCGACCACGACTTGCGGCGAGGAGACGCCGACCTTCGACACACCCACCACGAGCGGTCCCGTGAAGGGAGCGGTAGCCAGGTTCTGCACGGTGATGCGTAGCGTCTTGCCCCCATCGATGAGCAGCGCGTTCACGGGCACGAAGTCCGGTGCATTGGTGTTGACCGTCGGCGATGGGGTAACGCTCGGTGGGGCAACCTGCGTGGGCGTCGGAGGCGGCGGCGTTGGCGTGGGGTCCTTCACCGGTACCAGGGCGAGCGAGTCGAGCAGGTCGATCGCCTCCTTGCGCACCCAGCCGTTGTCTGTCTCAAGCAGCAGCCACGCGCCGTCTCGCGACTTGCCGGCGATGTTCACTTCCTCGCCCGGGGTCAGGGTCCGCAGAACGGTCGCGTCGTCGCTGGGCGCCAATCGTACGCTCGCCGCGCCGGCGACCCTGCCCTTCACCTTGACGGGCTTCTCGCCGACTGACTGGATGGCGACGACCTTGATCGTGTCCGAATCCTTCGTCGCCCCCGAGACCGAGGTGACGCGTACAAACAGCTTGTATTCGCCCGTGCGCTCGAACGTGTGTTGCAGAATCCCGCTGTAGACGTTCTCCGCACCCGGCGCCGACACGTTGAGCTGGTCAGCCGGCTTGTCTGCCACGAATAACTCGAACTTCGTGATCTGTTCGTTCGATGTCGCCCGTATCGTGATGTCCCGCGGCTTGCCGATCTCGATGCGGTCGTTGTTCAAGGGCGAGTCGATCAGGACTTTGAATCCCGCTGGCGCCGCAGTGGCGCCGTCATCATCGTTCGCCCCCCCGAACAGCGAGAAGAGGAGGAAGATGAGGCCGCCGCCAACCAGCGCGGCCAGGCCGATGAAGACGTAGAACACCGGCTGCCGCGCCGGGCTGTCGTCGTAGTATTCCTCGCCGTAGTACTCCTCGTCGTAGCCCTCTTCGGACTCGTCGAAGGCATCGGAGTACGCCGCGTCATCGTCGTACGCGGCTGGCACGCGCGTCGCGGTGCGCCCCTGCCGCGCCCGCGCGGAATCTGCCCCGATGTATTCCGGTTGCTGCGAATAGCCGGAGGGAGGAGGAGGTGGGTAGTCGGCGCCGATTACCGGTTCGTCGGGCGGGTAGGACCCGTAGCGATCACTCATGTAGTAGGCCTTTGAGCCACCGCTTGCGATTATCTGTTCGGATCCTTGTGCAAGCAACAGAATCGCGCTCGGCTTTCCTGGTTCCACGCGCGAACGTGAAGCGCGGGTATAGGTCTAAAGACCGATGCGCCGTTGGCCCACAGCGGTTCGAATGCGTGTGTGTTCCAGGGCTCGCGCTTTCAACAGCTGCTCAATGCCCGCGAGATAGGGCGCTACTTCATCTATCTCCCCGTAACCACGACCACCATGGACCTCGCGCGGAGAGAGGCTGGCCACGGCGCCCAGCATGGGACCCTCGTGCTCGCCGACGAGCAGACGGCGGGCCGTGGGCGGCGCGGACGGACCTTCTACAGCCCTCCCGGCCAGAACCTCTACGTCACGTTCGTGCTTCGGCTGCCGATGGAAGGGCACCGACTTCTGCCCATCTCCATCCCCCTCGCCATCTGCCGCGCTATCCGCGACGAGGGCGTCGATGCGCGCATCAAGTGGCCGAACGACATTTGGGTGAACGACCGGAAACTGTGCGGGATGCTCATCGACGCGGAGATAGGCCCGGCGGGGCCAGTTGCTTTCCCCGGCATCGGCATCAACGTGAATGGCGACCCGACGAAGAACCCCGAACTGGTCGACTCCGCGACGAGCGTCCGCCGCGAGTGCGGGAGGGCGATAGACCGCGAAACGCTCCTCGCTCGTGCCTGCGACGAGATTGAGCGCGCTGTTGCCGGGAGCGCCGCCGCCCTCGTGGCCGCGTATCGCGAGTTGAGCATGATCGTCGGGCGGCCAGTGGTCGTGTACCCCGCGGGCGGTGTGCCCTGGAGCGGGCAGGCGCTGGACATCGCCGACACGGGCGAACTCGTCGTGCGACGTGATGACGGGGTCGAAGTGCGCGTCATGGCGGGGGACGTCTCTGTGCGGCCGGGGTAGCCCTCACCCCTTGACCCCCTCTGACGACTTCGCGGGAGAGGGGGAGAGGGGGCGCTTGCCGCGCCGCGGGCTCAGGGCGAGTTTCAGTTTCGACGGAAGCGTTTCGCGAATCACGACCTCAGGGGTCTTGTGCCAGGTGGCGATGCGCGAAAGTGTATCGCGGAGTCCAGTGGCAAGTGCGCCCGTGATCTCGGCGCCTGGCTCCAGGTGGATGGCCTTCACTTCGAACACGCCGTCCTTACGGTGTGCCTTGGCGTCGAGGCGTCCCACGAGCGCATCGCCGTGGACGATGGGGAGGGTGAAGTATCCGTACTTTCGCAGTGGCGCGGGCGTGTAGCACTCGATGCGGTAGTCGAAGTCGAACAGCTCCAGCGCGCGGGCGCGGTCCCAGGTGATCGGGTCGAAGGGAGAGAGCAGTGTCGTTCCGGGAGACGGAAGGGTGCCCGCAAGCGCCTCGTCGAGCAGGGGGAGGTTGTCGGGGTGGACATAACCGGGCGATGGCCAGCCTTCGATCTTGACGGTGGCCAGATCGCCAGTGGCCGCCATCTGCGCCAGCAAGGCGCGCATCGGCACCTTCCCGATCCACAGCGACTGCAAGTTTGCGGCCACCCACTCCGGGCGTGCGACCCCGAGCGAACGGATCACATCAAGCGCGAGTCGGCGGCAGGCCTCGTCGACGGGCGGCGCGAGGGTGTCGTCCCACTGCGGGAGTACGCGCTCTCGCAGGTCGTAGATGCGCTGGAAGTTGTGGCGTGCGGTGACCATGAGGTCGCCGCGCGTGTTCAGCAACTCAAGCGCGAGCTTCTCCGCCTTCCAGTCCCACCAGCCGTTCCCCTTGCGTCCGTCCGAGCGCTCGAAGTCCGACGAGCGGACCGGACCATCGTCGCGGATGCGGTTGAGGATGCCGTACACAAGTGGTTGGTTGGCCTCCAACCACGCCTCGCGGCGAGCCGTCTGCAGTGTCCGGGAGTCAAGCATCATCCTGCGA
>JBKKBS010000402.1:0-3917 GCA_046713815.1 Tepidiformaceae bacterium | reverse complement strand
GCTGAGTCGGTGACGCGCGCGTAAGCAAGGGTGCGCTGTCGCGAGTACCCAATCGACGCCGGAAACGGCGCCATTGGCTGTTCCCGCTCGGATAGCGGCGCTTCGATACATCGTCCGCTGCTCACGCGCGCGTCACTGATGTGCTCACTGATATCGCGTCACTGGTGGCTCACGGGTGTTGGGGCGCCGCGCATGATGAGCCAGGTGACGGCACCCGTGCCGATGAGGACGACGGCGGCGACGGTAAATGCGAGATGATAGCCGTCCGAGTCGGTGCCGAAGGCGCTCACGGCGACGGGGCCGGCGGCGCGGGCCACGGCCACGAAGAGCGCCTGGAGGCCGATTACGCGGCCGAAGTACGGCCCGGCAAAGCGCTCGGACATGACCAGCGCGCGCAGGGGGTAGACGGCCCCGAAGACAAGCCCGAAGACTCCGACGTACACCCACACCTGCCACCACTCCCCGGCCCGGCTCGCGATCCAGGCGGCCACACCGAGCAACGAGAGGCAGACGGCGAGCAAGGTCGCGCTCGACGCGCGATGCGAAAGGGCCGGGAGGGCGAAGCGCGCGGGCAGGCTGACGATGCCGGTGAGGGCGATCACGTTTGCCACGTCGGAATCGTCGAAGCCGCGCGTTTCCAGTTGACTGATCATATGGAAGGAGTAGCCGGAGAAGGCGACGGTGCCTACGAAGAAGGCGACTGTGAACCACCAGAAGCGTGCGTCTGTAGTTCGCACCCCGGCCCATGCTTCGCGTGCGAAGCGGCGAGGAGTGAGGCGATCGACGGATGTCTCGCGTTCACCCTCGGGGATGAGCGCGGGGACGGCCAGCCCCACGACGAGGAGGATAACAGCGAGACCCACAAGCGCTTGCCGCCAACCCCATACATCCACCAGAAGCTGGGTGAGCGGCGTGTAGATAGTGATGGAGACGCCGCTGAGCATGGTAAGGATGCCGTAGGCGTGGGGCCGCGAGACGGCGGGGAACCAGCGGTTCATGAGCACGTAGACGGGCTCGTAGAACGTGGCGGCCATGGCCGGTCCGAGCACCAGCACCATCACGGCAATGAACTGCCACGGCTCCCGGCAGGCGGCCAGCAGGGCGAGGCCCGCGGCGCCAAGCACCGATCCCGCAGCCATCAACCGGCGTGACCCGAAGAGGTCCGCGACCGTGCCAATCCAGAGCCCCGCGATGCCCGAGACGAGGACTGCCAGGCTAAAACCCCAGGCGACCGTCCCCTTGCCGAACTCGCCGCCTGGCCCCGAGTCGGTGATGAAGACGCTGAAGGAGTAGGAGAGCGTGCCGTAGGACGTATTAATGAAGGCAGCGACGAGTGCCACCCAGAGCCAACGTTGCGGCATGCGAGACAGCGGTCGCCTGGGCGGTGTGTTCACGCGCGCGTGCGCCGCGGCGCGGAGGCGGGAGATGATGGGGCGGGCGTCATCGAAGGCAACGAGCGAAGCGTAACAGTTGGCCCATCTTGTCCAATTCTTTTCCTCCAGGCGTCATGAGAACCCGTAGGGTAGAACCCGACCCTGATCATGGAGGAGGATCATATGCTTAAAATACACACACGAGGGATGCGGGGAGGCGTCATTGCCGCGCTCGCGGTCGCCCTCATCTCCATCAGCTTCGCGCTGGCGCCTCGGCCCGCCGAAGCTGCGAGCCAGAGCGTGAGCATCACCGGTTTCGCTTTCCCGGCCACTACCACCATCAACGTTGGGGAGATGGTGACCTGGACGAACAACCACACTGGAGTGCCGCATACCGTCACGGCGGACGGCGGGGCATTCGGCTCCGGTACCCTCTCGACTGGTCAGAGTTTCTCGCACACCTTTAGCGCGGCCGGGACGTTTGCCTACCACTGCACCATCCACCCGGCGATGACGGGCAGCGTGGTGGTGGCGGCGCAGACGACGGCTACCGCTACAGCCACTACGGCGACCGCCACGGCGACGACGGCGACCGCCACGGCCACGGGTACTACGGCCACAGCCACGTCGACGCCGACACAGATCTCGACTTCGACCCCTACAGCGACAACGGCGGCTCCGACGGCGACGACGACGGGCACGGCTGCTCCGGCCACCGCCGCGCCCCGGCCACCGGCCACGGGTAACGGCACAGCGGGAGGCACGAGCAGCGCCTTCCTCCTCCTGCTCGCGGGCCTGGGCTCGATCGCCCTCACTGGCGGCACGCTGATCGCGATCCGAAAGCGGTCGTAAAACGTATTCCCGTTGTGAGCGGGGACACATGGCCCCCGCTCACAACTTCGATTGAGGGGATCCGCTCGTGCCACTCGTCCGAATAGCAACTGTCCGTAGGGCGCTCATTTTCGTCGTCCCACTCGCGCTGACTCTGCTTGCCGTAGCAGCGCTCCCTGCGCGGGCCGCGAACCAGTCCGTGACGATCACGGGTTTCGCGTTCTCGCCGGCCACGGTCAATGCGAACGTGGGCGACACGGTTACCTGGACGAACAACGAGGCGGGCGGCGTCCCCCACACGGTCAGTTCCGATACGGCCGGCGTGTTCGACTCGGGGAACCTCAACAACGGACAGACCTTCAACCGCACCTTTACGGCGGCGGGAACCATTGCCTACCACTGCAACGTGCACCCCGGGATGATGGGCACGGTCGTGGTGGCTGCCGCCGCAGCGGTGACACCGGCCCCCGGGGCGACGGCCGCGCCGCCCGCAGTGGGCACGGGCCTCGCCGGTGAACCGTCAACGCTGCCGTTGATGGTGCTCATGGGCGGCATGGCCGTGGTCGTGAGTGCGAGCGCCTTCACCGTCGCGGTGGTGCGCGCGCGACCGCGATGACCGCGCGGGGAAACAAAGGGCCAGGATAGGTCGTCTTTACCACCGGCCAGGGTGCACGCGACGCGCGTGCGGTAGCCTCGAAGAATGACGATGACAGATCCCATCTCCATCTCCATGGGCGAGCGGCTGCGGATGGGTGCCTCGGCAGTTGGACTAATTCTCGTGAGCACGGGTACCGGCCACACAGGAGTGAAGGTCCAGGCAATCCGGCCGTGACAGGATGGCGATCCGCAGCGGCTGGACGGCGACGGTCTTGCGATGCGCCGCGCGCGCTGGCGACTGTAGACTGTGCCAAATCCAAACGGCGAGGGACGCATGGCTCGCATTCCGCTACTGGACGAGGACGATCCTGGGATACCGCCTGCGGCGCGGGCGTTGCTGCAGGCGGCGAAGGCACGCGGGCGCGTGTTCAACATCTTCCGCGCCATGGCGAATCACCCGGCGGCAATGGAGAACTTCAGCGCGCTCTTGCACGCCGTCTATGGGCGCGGAAGCGGCCTTTCCCGGAAACAGGCCGAGCTGGCATACACGACGGCCACCGTGGTCAACCAGTGTTTCTACTGAATCCCCACGCACACGGTGCTCGGTCGGAGCGCCGGAATAAGCGAAGCGGAACTGCGCCATCTCGCTGACGACCCGCTGCCTGATGGCGTCTACGGCGACGCAGACGCCGCGATCGTGCGTTACGCGCAACGGTCGACGAAGACGATCGTAGTCGACGACGCAACCTACGACGCCCTGGCCCAGCATTTCACGGTGCGACAGGTCATGGACATCTGCCTGACCGTGGGCTTGAGCAACATGGTCAACCGCTTCCACGCGACCTTCCACACGGACCTCGATGAGGAAACGATCGCAGCCGTGGAGGCAGGGGACGCAGCCGCTGGCGCATGTGCTATTCCCCGTCCTTCGCCCCCCGGCCCGAGCGTATGACACGAATCCCGCCGCTCTCAACGCCTCTGCGGTGGAAGTCAATCGCACAGGTCGGCGGCGAGGAGGTCCATGAGGAGGCCGTCGTGCCATGTTCCGTCGGGGCCACGCTCGTTCTGGCGCATGAGGCCCACGGGGCGGAAGCCGACCGACTCGTAGGCTGCGTT
>JBKKBS010000401.1:0-2782 GCA_046713815.1 Tepidiformaceae bacterium | reverse complement strand
TCGCAGACCATCGGGTTGGCGATGCGTCGGCGTCGCTGACGCGGTTAAGAGTAGGGGGCGGCAGCTGCCGACCCGGCGTTTCACGATCGTTGTCACCCGCAGCAATCAGCGGGCGACGACCGGTGACCCGGACGGCGCCACCTGCCGGGCCTCCGCTGGCACCGCGTTGCGCGTGCGCCAGAGCGCGAACCCCGCCGCCACCACCCAGAGTTGGAGCAGCGGGCTGGCGAACGCGCCGACATTGGTGGCGACGGCCGCGGCGGTGCCGACGACAACGATCACGCCCGCGAACCCAAGCCATCTTGGAAGCGCGCGCGTGCGCACGATGAGCCACGACGCCGCCCCCACGGAGATGGCCGCGGCCGGCATGGCCACAACGCCCACCATCACCGTGGACAGTGAGGTGAGGTACCGAAGCGTGTCCGGACCTGGCACAGGCTCGTTTCCGAACTTAACTGAATAGGCAATGACGCCGCGGGCGCTATCGCCGATGAGCAGCGCCGCGGCAAAGCAGATGCCCGTCGCGAAGACGAACCCCGAGAGCGCCGCGCTTCCCCCTTCGGCCGTCGCCAACCGCGCCCGCAGGCTGGAGAGAAACAGAAGGAAGCAGGGCACGGATGCGAGAATGAAGAGGAAGGACAGCACACTGTCGCTCTGGTTGGCGCTATTCGACCACCACTGGTTGAGCTCCTGATCTGTCGCTTCCCGGAGCGGGTCGACCGTGGCGAAGCCGAACAGCAGGAGGACCGCAAAGGCGAGGCCGGCGAGGGCCCCCGCGGTGTCGGGCAGGTGTTGACGGTTCATTTTCCAATCTCCCGGCGCCGGTGTTGGGAAGGCGCCATGGCGAGCTTGTGCTTGAAGACTCCCCGGCGCCTGAGTGCCCTCCCCGGAATTCCTCTCCGGGTTAGCCCGGAGGCGGGGGATCGCCGGTAGTGCGAGAATCAAGCGATGCCGAACCTGCGCTGGATACCGACGCTGCCCGTGGCGGCTGTTGCATGCGCATGGTTCGCCATCGCCGGGTCAGTGGCTGCGATCATCGGCGTCGAGCGACGGCTCTCCGTAATCGGGCGCGACGACCTGGTGGGGCCACCGGAAGGGTTTCTCTTCGTCATTCCCATAGTGACTTCCGCGGTCGTGGGGTCGGTGCTGGTCATCCGACGGCCTCGGCATCCCGTGGGGTGGCTCTTCCTTTGTCTCGCGGTCGCTATGGCGGCTTCCGGCGCCGCGGACGTGTACGGCGCGTATGGAGCGGTGGCGCGGCGAGGATCCCTGCCGGCGGCCGACTTCATGGCTGTGCTGGGCGACGCGAGCTTCATCCCCTGGCTGATGCTGCTCGCGCTCATCCTTCTCCTCACTCCTACGGGGAAGCTAACGGCGCGGCCGTGGCGGCTAGCGGCTGGGGCCACCATCGCGGGAGGATTTGTGGCCTTCGGCGCTGCCCTGTTCAGACCGTACCGGGGAACTCATCAAGCGCTGGGCGTGATCGAGAATCCCCTCGAGGTGGACGGCCTCTCTGGCCCGCTCGCAGTCGTTGGATGGGTCGGCCTCATTATCCTGCACATCGGTGTGCTCGCCGCCGCGGCGTCGTTGATCGTGAGATTCCGTTCGGCGGAGGGGGAGGAGCGGCAGCAGTTGCGCTGGCTCGCGCTCGGCGCCATCCCATTCCCGCTGCTGGTGGTGGGCGCATTCATCGCCGCGGTGACCAACCAGGAGCTGATTCTCACCTTCATGGCCGCGGGATTCGTGGCCGTGGTGCCAATCGCTGCGGGACTGGCGATCGAACAGTATCGCCTGTACGACATCGACAGGCTGCTCAGCCGCGGCCTGACCTATTCGCTCCTCACCGCGCTCCTGCTCGGTTGCTATGCCATCGTGGTGGTGTTCGTGAGCGAGGCGCTTGGCGGGGTGGCCGGACGGTCGCAGATTGCCGCCGTGCTGGCGACCCTCGTGGTCGTAAGCATCGCTGCCCCCGCCCGCCGGGGCCTCCAGGATGCGCTCGACCGGCGCTTCAACAGGCGCAGATTCGATTCCGTCGCGACCGTGCGCAGCCATGTGCGAGAGCCCGCGACAGGGGTCTCGCTGGAACAGGTCATGAAGAAGTCGCTCGGCGACCCTGGCCTGCGCGTGGCCTACTGGATCGACGATCGCGGCCTTTGGGTGGCCCAGGATGGACTGCAGTCCCAGCCGGCGCCAGGGGCGCTGCTCGTGGAACGCCACGGGCGTGTCGTCGCGGCGATCTCGTCCGACCTGCTGCAAGTCGACCCCACCACTATGAGCGCCGTGGCCGCCGAAGCGAGGCCGGAGCTCGAAAACGAGCGACTGAGAGCAGCCATAGGGTTGCAGCTCGCCGAGGTCCGTCAATCGCGAGAGCGCATCGTTGCCGCCCAACACGCCGAGCGAGAGCGAATCGAACGCAACCTCCATGATGGCGCCCAACAGCGGCTCCTGGCGCTTGCGCTGGAGCTCCGGGCGGCCCAGGTGAGCGGCGATCCCGGGCGCGCGCAGTCCTCGCTTCAGCGCGGGATCGATGAGCTCCTGCTCGCCGTCCAGGAGCTGCGCGATCTTGCAAATGGGCTACGTCCGACGGCCCTCCGGGAAGAAGGGCTGGGCGCCGCTCTCGATCTGCTTGCGAATCGCACGCCCCTCCCCGTGAGAGTGAATGCGACCGGCCGCCGGTTCGAGCCGGCCGTCGAGGAAGCCGCCTGGTTCATCGCCTGCGAATCCGTCGCGAACGCCGTGAAGCACGCGCGTCCCACACGGATTGAGATCTGCGCGCGGTCGC
>JBKKBS010000400.1:0-9919 GCA_046713815.1 Tepidiformaceae bacterium | reverse complement strand
TGCCCCCGACGCCGATCCACACGGCCTCGGGGGCGCTCTCGAAGTACGCGGCGATGAGTCGCTCCTGCCTCGGGCAGCCCAGTGCGACGAGCATCACATCGGGCTGGGATTCGCTGATGGCCCTGCGTTCAAGCGCCTGCTCGTCACGACTGAGGGGTCGGAATGGAGGCGTTGTCACGCAGACGACCGACACGCCCTGGACGTCGTTCAGACTGGCTGCTGCTCGGGCCGCAACGTCCGGAGTGGCGCCATAGATGCCCACGCGCATGCCGCCTTCGAGTCTCGCCGCGTGACAGAGGTCCCTCACAAGGTCGACGCCGGCGTAACGGCCGGCTTCGGGCGCTCCCGCTCGCCGGGCCAGCCAGGCAACCGGGGCCCCATCGGCCGTTACAAGAGATGAGTCGCGAAGATCTTGTGCCAGCACGGCATCGGAGTTCGCGCGTGCCAGGAAATCCAGGTTGGCGGTTGCAACGCGGGCGCCTCGCTTGGACCGTACACACTCAAGCACGAAGGCGAGCGCATCGTCCCTGGTCCCGCTAAACACGGGCACTTTTCCGACAAGCACATGACGCGGCATCGGCGAACGTTCGGGGTGCGAACCTTCGGACACGCTTCGAACCGGGCCTGCAAGCTGGCGGCGGAACCACACACCGCGGAGAATTGCGGTTCGCGGTGGAGCCGCCGTTTAGAAGCTGTCCAAGCTAGCTCGTATACTTGACATGATTACCACCTGGGGGCTCAACATGGCCGAGGCAGGCTCGGGCCGCTCGGACAAACGTTATGAAGAATGCAGAATCCACGACGAGCGCGGCCCTACGCGATGTTGAACGGGCGGCCGCGTTGAGCCCGCGCGAGTCCGAATTGCTGAAGCGCTCGGGTGAGCGAATTTTCATCCTTTCTCGGAAGGTCGCGGCCGCGGAGAAGGAGATTGAGCGGTTGCGAACCGAAGTGGCCCAGTCGCAATTGCTAATCGACGAGGTCCGGAGGAGCAGGGACGTGCTTTCAGCACAGGTGGCGTCCCTCCTCAACGAGCGGGATCGGGATTACCACGAACGGTCGGAGCTGCGACGGCTGCTCGCCAGCCTGCAGAACCAGATGCAGACGATCCTTAGCACTCTGCTTGCCGCCGCGCCTCCGGAACCACGGGCACTGCTCGGACGCTCGTCCCCCCAGCGGCCGGGGCACATTCGCATGATCACCGAATCAAAAGCGCGGGACTGACTGGCGCGCCGGGGACGCTATTTCTCGCGACCCGTTCCCGTACATCGATCACACAACGTGAACTGCTCCGCCGAATCGTCTCGCAGCCAGCCGCTTCCCCCCTCACAAGCCGGGCAGACACGCGGCGCCAACCAGTTAAGCCACCCCTTGAAGCGCCTGAGCATCAACCGCCTCCGGGCCCGCACGCCGCTCGTCAGGCTCCACTGACAGTATATACCCCACTGTTTGCCTGGACTGGATGTCCAGGCTGATGCCCCCTGCATCCCGTAGCTTCCTTCGCAGGTGAGACATGTGGGTCTTGATGAGCGACGCGTCGGGGCTGCTGAGCACGTCCCATCCGAACGACAGCAGCCTCTCTAGGGGCGCGAGATGTGGATGATGCTCCATGAGGCAGTACAGGAGCCGCAATTCGAGCTTCGTCAGGAGCAGGGTTTCACGATTCTTGAGCGCAAGATACTTGCCGAGGTCGACCTCGAGGTCCGCCAGGGCAAGTGCCGTCTGCTGGCCTGGCGCACTATGCATGGCGGCATCCCATATCTCGGCCCTCAGGAGGAGTTCGTGAGGGTCGTAGGGCGAACCTGTTACGTCGGTCGCGCCCGCCCGCATGGCCAGCGATAATCCCGAACCCGATCCTCGCTCGGCAACGACGATGACAATCGCGGATGGCAGCGCCTTGCGTATGGCACTGACCGCTCCGAGCGCAGACCGTTCAATGCGCTCGGTCGCGAGTAACACGACCGAGGGTTCGAAGGGAAGGTTGCTGGAGAGTCGCTCGGGCCCTCCGAAACATACGGCCTGGTGTCCTCGACGCTCCGCGGCGTGGGCCAGGACCTGTGCCGAGACCGGATTTGGCTCAATGATCGCAATACGCATGATCGGGTCCTTGTGTGCCTAAAGCGGCGTGAAGCTATAGCCCACGCCATGAACGGTCCGGATCGCATCTTCGTCGCCGCCCGCGATCTTCAACTTCCGGCGAATCGAACTCACATGGCCCTTGAGAAGCGTTGCATCCTTAACGTTCTTGTAACCCCACACCTGCTCGGTGAGAAAACCGTGCGACAGGGCCTGGCCGGGATATCGCGCCAGTTGTGCCAGGATCTCCACCTCGATCGGCGTGCAGTCCAGGTCCACTCCGTCGAGGACCGCCGTCTGGGTCTCGAGGTCGATCGCGAGACCGTTGCAGTCGAGACGCCCTCCGATCGCACGGCGCGGCCGGTCGTCGGTCTGCGTTCTCCTGAGTAACGCTTGAGCGCGCGCCAGCAGCTCCGCGGGGTGGAATGGCTTCGCGATGTAGTCGTCCGCACCGCTGTTGAACCCGGCGAGCATATCCGACGATCGGTCGAGCGAGGTCAGAATGATTATGGGAAGCTGCGGGAGAGTGGCACGCAAGTCCTGGCAGAGATCCAGCCCCGAGCCATCCGGAAGCAGGACATCGACGATGGCCAGTGCCGGGGGCTTCTTTGTTGCGAAGCTCATCGCACCCGCGATGTTGTCGATTGTGACCACCTCGTGATGATCACGCTTTAAGGTATGCGCGATGATGTCCGCGTAGTCCGGATCATCTTCGACCACCAGCGTCAGCATAACCTACCTCCAGAACCTATCGATTGACTGCGGGAGTGTTGCTCGGGAGTGTGTCCCCGAGGTTGAGTCGAAGTTGAGGCATTTCCGTCGCCCCACAACCATTTACCAACGGTGGTGGCGATCCTGGCATGGGGATCGCTGACGGGCCTATCACTCAGGCTCAACGGGAATCCCCTATCGTTTTGTGCGCGGGAGGTCGTCGAGGGGGGTAGATGAATACTCGTGGCCAGCCATCGAGAACGCGCGCAGACACGCCCGGTTTGCAAGCGGACGTCCTGTACTTGCGTCCGTTCGAACGGTGTGAACTGTTGGCGTCGCTTGCGAGCCTGGGGGTATTCGTCTCCGAGTACCAGGGCGAGCCTCGACATGCGACGCGGGATCCCGACATCTCGATCGTTGTAGCGCGCGGGGCTGCCGACCGGGGAGTCGTGGCACGGCTTGCCCTGGAAGCGCCCGTCCTTGTCGTAGTAGTGCCCACAAGTGAGTCCACTCAAGTAATGATGGAGGCAGGGGCAAGCCTTTGCGTACACGACGCCGAGCTTCGTAGCGCGCCGCGTACCGCACTGCTGATGGCTGCACGGCTGGCCCGCCAGGCTCGTACTGCTGTTCATTGGCCCATACCTCCTGTTGGTGGAAGCGTTCGACTCGGCGATGTCGTGTTTTCCGCCGAGTCATGCTCCCTTCGTGGTAGCACCGTCACGCTCTCGCTCTCCCGCGCCGAACGTGACGTGCTGACGCGACTGGCTGCCGTCCCGGGCGTCCCGGTCCGCGCTGAGTTACTTGCCGATGCGGCTCAGATCCGGCCATTCCCGGCGTCCCGATATCTCGCCTCGGTGATCCTGCGGATCAGGCGGAAATTAGAGCAAGCAGGAGCGAGCGCGACGACGCTGACCACCGTGAGAGGCGTTGGCTATGTGTTGTGGGGGGCGAACGGCGCAGCGGCAGAACCACCGTCGTAACGTAGTGCCCGTCCATAGCAACACCGCCGAACCGCGCGCCACACTGGCGGGCGAGGTCCGCACAGAGTCTTGTACCCAGCCCGAGCCCCTCGTGACGCCTGTGGCCGGGTATCTCGTTTCGGAGCTCCACGGTGATTGCGATATCGTTCGCCGCCACATGGACCACCACTTCACCCCGGATGTCGTGATGGTCCAGTGCATTGTTCACCAGCGATTGGATCAGCAGCTCGAACGGGGCCGGACTGCCATGGACTTCGACCGTCCCCGCGCAATGGTCTGCCACGAGGCGAATGTGGGCGCCAAGGCCGGCGGCGTCTCGCACGATGCCGGCCACTACCGCGATCGGCGCGTATCGCGTGGACTTGCCCGGCCTTTCGAGAACGCGGGACGCCAACAGCAGCGTATCCGCCGTGCGGAGCATACGTTCGGCCGTGCGCTCCATCGTCTCGCAGCGTTCGCGAATCCAGGCGTCGTCCGCCTCAACTGCGACGGCACGGGCCGCCGATACCAGGTAGCCGAGCGGACTCCTCAACTCGTGGATAATAAGTGTCACAGGGTCAACTGGTCGTGCGTCCACCTGGCGTCAACCTTTCCCACATCTCGTGAGCGGAATCCTATGAGGGATTGCCCTACCCTGCCCATCGCCCATTAAGACGGATCTCGGGCGTCATCGCGCACTAGTCACGGCCGACTAACCTCCGTGTCCAGAAGTCGCTCCTTAACATTGATGGTTAAGTTATGGTATCTGTTGGCAGTCAGGGTTTTCTGCGAGGACCTGTCCTTGCTGGTCAGGATCGAGCGGCAGTGGAGCGGGAGGGGCTCTCTCCGGTGTGCGGATGGTTATGACTTGACAGATGCGTTATAGTCGACTTTCACATCTCCGTGGCTTTACGGTTATGTAACAAACCTGACATATGTCAAGCATTGCGACAGTTGGTCATGACGATCGGGGGAGTCATGTCACAGTTAGTGTTGTCGTCGAACGGCGGCCGAATTATCGACCGCGCGCTGACGGTTCTGATACTTCAGAATCGGCCCGGCTGGACGATCAGCTGGGCGGGAGAGGATCGCTCCCTCGCGGATTTCTTGCGCCTTGAGTTGCGCCCGGGCGGCCGTTGGTTGGCGATGCTGCGCCACCTAAAAAACGGGGAAGGGGCGGCGCAGGCGCTCGCCCAGGGCGCGAGTGCCGTCCTCCCCTTCGATGCCGAGCTGGCGCAGCTTGAGATGGCGCTCAACGCTCTCGAAATCGGGAGTGCGCCGTACATCCCGGGCGAAATTGCGCGTCTCCTCGCAAACGACATCGTGTCGCACGCCTACAACCCGGAGCGCGCTGCCATCGGCGCCAATAGTTTGACTCGCCGGGAGTCCGAGGTCCTTAGCCTGGTCGCCCAGGGGCTCTCCAATCGCGAGATCGCACAAGCACTGTCGGTCTCCGTGAATACCGTCCGGTCGCACCTCCAGTCACTTTCCGTGAAGCTCAAGGCGTCCACGCGCGCGAAGATGGTGGCGAACGCTTGGCAAGCGGGCATGTCGCCTCGGCAACCCGCTCTCTCCTTGGGCCAGGAAGCGGCAAGCTGAGTTCGCCGGGAGCGCGTTGCAACGAGGCATGCGCAAATCTGAACACTTTTCCAGTCCACGGCATCTTCCGCCCGGCGCTCGTCGCATCTAAAATCCTCGCTTGTTACCTGACGAGGGGAAGGTGTCATGAGTTTCGGTACCCGGGCTCCGAGGCTGAGGATCGTGGTCGGCTGCGTCTGGTGCGGAGGCACCCACGAAAGCCGGGGCGGTGGGCTTGCACTCTGTGGTGGCTGTTTGCCATTGGCGGAGGCAGAGATTCGGCGGCGGTTGCACGACGAGGTCGGTGACGAGGTCCCCAACTCCGTCCTGAGTTCTCAATAGACGCCGGCGCCCTGAAGCGCCTCGAACCGGGCCTCAACACTCCTTCCACGGCCGGCTCGCTATGGTGCGAGCAATCAGACCTCACCTCTCCGGAGCGCACCTTGGTATCGCTCGTGGCCGGCGGCGCCGGCTTCATTGGTTCGCATCTCTGCGCGAAGCTCCTCCGGCGGGGTGAGGAGGTCATCTGCGTCGATAATTTCGTCACGGGGCGCGCGCGGAACATCGCGCGGCTCCTTGAAAACTCCCGCTTTCGGCTGATTCGGCATGACCTGGTTGAACCGCTTCCGGGCCTCCCCCGGCTTTCCAAGATCTTCCACCTCGCCAGCCCGGCCAGCCCGCCCGGCTATCAGCGATTCCCGCTGGAGACCCTGCGCGTCAACTCGGAGGGGACACTGCGGTTACTCACGCGAGCCCTGAAGGATCAGTCGACGTTCGTCTATGCCAGCACTTCGGAGGTATACGGCGACCCCTTGGAACACCCCCAGCGAGAGGACTATCGCGGCAACGTCAGTAGCACGGGGCCTCGCTCGATGTATGACGAGGCCAAGCGGTTCGGCGAGGCGGCGACGATGGCGTTCGTCCGTTCGCACAATGTCGATGCCCGCATCGCTCGCATCTTCAACACCTACGGCCCCAACTCCGATCCGGACGATGGCCGGCTGATCCCGAACTTCATCACACAGGCGCTCACAGGCCGGCCCTTGACGGTCTATGGGACGGGATCGCAGACGCGCTCTATCTGTTACGTGGACGACCTCGTCCGGGGCCTGGTGAGCCTGGCGGAGACGCCCCTCGGTCCCGGCCAGGTCATCAACCTCGGAAACCCGGAAGAGCACACGATCCTCGAGTTTGCCCGCGAGATCTTGAACCTGACTGGCTCGCTTTCGACGCTGGTGTTCGGCGAACCGGCGGTCGGAGACGACCCCCAGCGCAGGCGGCCCGACATCTCCAAGGCGCGCGAACTCCTAGCCTGGGAACCGCGGGTGTCGCGGCGGGACGGACTCGCTCGCAGCATCAGGTACTTCGCGGCCGAACTCGGGATTCCCCACGACGGCGCCACATTGACCTCGATCGCCTGTCACTAGAAATTTTCCGACTGTTTACACGGCGGTTACGCGTTCGCGGTTTTCGTAGCTTTGGAACCGTCGACTATGCCTTCGAGACCCTTTCGGAGGCCCTCAATGAATGTCACCGTCCGTCTTGTGGGTCTTGCGGCCGCAGCCATGTTTGCGCTTGCTGGCCTGCTGGTCCTTATTGGATTTCCGTCGTCGGGACAGCCTACACGGGCCGAGGCCGCCACGCTGCCCGCACTCAGCCCCAGGTGGCCCCACACGACGCTGCAACTGGGAATGGCGGACTCCCCGGGCGGGGCGGCCAACATGAAGCAGAGCGGGAGCTACGGATTCCGTTACCAGTACCTCGCTGGCGGAGTGAACACGGGCAACGGCTGGGCCAATTGGAACGCGAATGGCCAGTTTGTTACCTACTACATCCAGGACTCGGCGGCCAACGGGATCACGCCTGTGTTCACGTACTACATGATCCGTCAGACCAACCCGGGCGCGGGACAAACGGAGGCCGCCGGGGTCTACAACAACCTGCAATCCACCACCACCATGGTCGCCTACTACAACGACCTGAAGCTTTTCTTCCAAAGAGCGGGGGCAACGGGTTCAACCGCCGTCCTCCACATGGAACCCGACTTCTGGGCGTATATGCAGCAGCGCTCCACAGGCGATAACGCAGCCACGATCCCGGCCCAGGTCAGTTCCACCGGGCTGACGGAACTTGCGGGCCTCCCGAACACGGTCTCGGGCTTTGCAATGAGCGTCAAAAAGCTCCGGGATACTTATGCACCGAACGTCGCGATTGCGTATCACACGAGCGTCTGGGGCACCGGCAACGACATCATGTACTCGAATCCCGACAACGCGACTGTGGACGCACTCGGCCAACGGTCCGCGAACTTCTACCGGTCGTTGAACACGGACTTCGACGTGTCTTTCGCCGATTTCATCGACCGTGACGCAGCCTTCAAACAGTTCGTCTACGGTGACGGGGGGGCATCCTGGTGGGATGCTGGCGACTTCTCACGCTACGCTCGCTTTCTCGCGAAGTTCGTGGAGGTCAGCGGCGAACGCGTGGCCATCTGGCAAATACCGTTTGGCAACACGAAGATGCGGGCAATGGACAACACCTGGAACCATTACCAGGACAACCACGTCGAATGGCTCCTGGATGACCCGACGCGCGTCCATCTGAACGAGTACGTCCAGGCCGGAGTAATCGCATTCATGTTCGGAAGGGGCGCCGACGGCGCGACGTGCGCCTGCGACGCTAACGGAGACGGCGTGACGAACCCGGCGGCGATCAACGGAAATACGATAGTGTCCTTCAATGCCGATGACGACGGCGGTTTCTTTCGCAACCGCGCAGCGGCCTATTTTAGCGCCGCCGCCATAGCCCTCCCCGGCGGAGGGCCCACGGCGACCGCGACCCCGGCGTCCACATCCACGCCGACTCCAACCAGCGGTACCTCTCCCACGGCCACGGCCACGGCCACACCAACCAGCGGTACCTCTCCCACGGCCACGCCCACACCAACCGCCACGCCCACCCCAATCCCAACGGCGACTTCCACTCCGCCGTCGCTCACCTGGTCCACCACCGCGGCAGTGTCCACGGCCAGTATCCGCGTCGGCCGCACGCAGCGGTTCACCGCCACCGTTGGCGCATCCGCAAATGCATCCGCGCTGATCGATGTCGAGGTCTATGACCCGAACGGGGTCAAGGTGCACCAGGCGTTCTTTGACAACCAGTCGTTCTCCGCGGGGATCGCGCGGTCGTTTGTAGTGAACTGGAAGGTGCCCTCGGGAGCGACGCGCGGCACGTATACCGTAAAGGTGGGGGTTTTCTCGCCAGGCTGGGGAACGTTGCACAGCTGGAACGGCGCCGCCGTGACGTTTACCGTGCGCTAGGTTCGGTCAAGCCGGCCGGACAGTCTCCGGCCACCCGTCGACCACGTCCGCCGCGCTGTTGCTCATGGCATCGGCCGGGCACTACGGCGCGCTCATGCGCCGCCGGCCCAGCGTGGGGACGATGCAACTGAAACGATAATCGCCACTCTCGGAGCCTTTCGCGCTCCCCAGGCGCCAACAGGAACAACGTTTTGCTCGCGGACGGAGTGATCGGAAGTCGGGATTTCGTGGACGCCCACCTGTTATGCCGATCCAGCGCTGGCCTCCCGACAAGCCGCCCTGATCACGGCTCCTCGGATCCGCGATATCGCCTATCTGCGATGAGGCGGAAGGTTCAGATTCAGATTGGTGGTATGCCCGGGAGGACTCGAACCTCCGACCTTTAGGTTCGCAATCCGTGCAAGCGGCTGTTGGAGGCTGTTTCCATGTCCCTCAGCTCCAGTTATCGAGTCTGGAACCGACGAAATTCATACCTCCGGTGTTGGCTGCTGTTGATGCCTGCTGAGTAGTTGGTTTGCAAATTGGTTTGCAAGAATCGGGGCTTGCCGAAGACGAGTTCGTGGTGACAAGCAGCGGCGAGCACTGTCGTGGTGCGGATGTCGTAGGACCCTAGCGTGCGATTTTTGGAGGCGAGCTACCCTCGACAGCCTGGTTGGCGCGGGCCGTGGCGAGTGGTGACTCGCTTTTGAAGGAGACGAGGCCGCTGCCGAGTGTAAGTCTGTGAAAGTTACCCTTTGGGACGTGTTGACGGGTGCCAAGTCGTGTTCGGAGAGGCTGTCTCAGATTCACACGGCCTTGCGAGGGGGGTGTGCCCCTGTTGCTAAATGATGCCTAGTCCGGCCCCTGCCAGCGGGTTCGTCGGCAATTGGTCGGCATCCCCCGCGATTCCCAGGCCGAGGCCGTGTAGCCGTACGGGCATCCGTGCGAGGCGACAGTCCCCGGCCCTGCCAGTCTTGGAGCGCGCCGCTCGCGGCTCTGCGCGAAGTTGAGACTGACTGGGATCGAACTGCGACAAGGTGCACTTCCTGATGCCATTCTCTCCGTTGTCGATGATAGGCGTGTCCCTTGTAGCATAGGTTGACCAATACCTAGCAGCTCAATGTATCATGCCCCTATGCACGCTAGGAGAGACATCCGAATTGGGAAGGACCTCGTCGCTGCTTCGGCCATGCCCCTCGTTCTGGCCATGCTCAACGAAGGCGAGAGTTACGGATACGCCATCCTGAAGCGGATCGATGAGCTGTCCGGCGGAGAGATGGAGTGGACCGACGGGATGCT
>JBKKBS010000399.1:0-2829 GCA_046713815.1 Tepidiformaceae bacterium | reverse complement strand
GCGTTGATGCGCTTGGAGAAGCCGCCGTAGTACTCGTATCCGGGCGTCTTCAGAAGGTGGTCACTGGCGAATTCGTAGTGGCTGAGGACACTATCCCAGTAGCCGCCGATGTAACGCTCGGCCATCTCGCGGGCGCGGGACTCGTCTTCGTCGCAGAAGACCCAGCTCGCGCAGACGGTCTGCGGTGGCTCCTCGCCGTTCACCTCGCGGTAGACGCGGTTGTATGTCGACAGGTCCTCCTCGACGGCGTCCCAGGGCTTCTGGGGGATGATGAGGATGCCAATGCCCAGCTTCGCCATGATCGGCATCGACTCCGGGGAAACGGCGGCGGCGTAGGTGCGGCCCTTGAAGCTCTTGTAGGGCCGCGGGCGGATCTCCTTGCGGGGAACCTGGAAGTGCTCACCCTGGTACTCGATAACGCCGCTCTCAAGGCCCGCGATCACGATCTCCGCGGACTCGACGAAGCGCGCTCGGGACTCATCCATGGGCACGCGGAAGCCCTCGAACTCGACGCGCCCGATGCCCCGCCCCATCCCCAGGATCACACGGCCACCCGAGATGTTGTCGAGCATCGCGACCTCTTCCGTCACGCGGACGGGGTCGTGCCAGGGCAGGACGATGACCATGGAGCCGAGCTTTGCACGCCCGGTCTTGCCTGCCATATATGTGAGGAACTGGGTGACGTCGGGGCACATGGTGTAGCCGGTGAAGTGGTGCTCGACGCCCCAGATCGAGTCGAAGCCCAGCGGTTCGGCGAGGCAGGCGAGCCGAAGCTCCTCCGTGTAGACCTCAAGATCTGTGCGCTGTTCGGTGGGATTTTGGAAGATGGCGGCCATTCCGACTTGCATGTGGCTGTGACTCCGGTAAGTAATGCAATCCATTCTAATCAACTCGACTGATTGACGCTCCTCAGGCTGAGTCCCGGCTAGACTTCCGCCTCCAGCGACCTCAGTCCGCCTGCATGGGCGCGCCGCCAGAGGAAGAGCAGCGGCGGCATGACGACGAGGAAGTAGATGGCGGCGAATGCGAATGCCGCCCGGACGTTGATTCCGTCGGCGAAGAAGCCGAGCGCGGGCTCGAAGAATGCCACCTGCAGGCTGAAGAACAGTTGCATGCCGCTAAGGACGGTTGCCCGGCGCTCGCTGGGGATGAGACGGTTGAGGTGCGCGCCGATGACGGGGTTCGTGAGACCAGAGACGATCGCCGGCAACCCAAAGAGGGCAAAGGCGAGATCGTTCCCTGTGAGAGCCAGGCCCGAATAGGAGAGGATGATGAGCACGCAGCTCGCGACGAAGATCGCGCCCGTGGCGAAGCTGCGCGCAATGCGGAAGGCGAGCAAGGCGGCCAGCACGGAGAGGAGACGGATCGGCGCCTGGAGCACGCCGAAGACGCTTGTGTCGACATCGTGCTCGATAAGAAACGGCTGGACAAGCACCACCGGGCCGAACGTGCCGGTGAGCAAGACCGAGCCCACAAGCAACGTGTATCGCACCTGCACATGGCCCCAGGCGAAGGCGATCCCGTCCTTTAGCCCCTGCCAATAGCGCCTGCCTTCAACCGCGAGGCGGGGCTCGTGGAACCCTATCGTGACGAATGCGGCAGCGAGCGGCGCCACCGCGCTCACCTGCACGATCACGTCCAGGCCGACGCGATCGGCGACTAGCGCGCCGGCAACGAGCGCCACCATGGCCGCCGTGAGCTGGATTGCGAACCCTCGCCCGGAGATGCGAGCGAACTCCGTCTCGCGGCCCGCGGCCTTGAGACTGTCGTAGAGCAGCGCCTGGTCCGCGCCGCTGCGCATGGACTGGGCGAACGCCCAGATGACGTAGTCGAAGAAAAGGAGCCAGTAGGTCGTCGTGAAGCCAAAGCCAAGGATCGTGATCGCGTAGAGCACGCCAGACATCGCGAGCACGCGCTTCCGGCCAATGTGGTCCGCGAGGGCGCCCGTAGGCGCCTGGAGGGCCGCGACGAGCAGCCAGAACGGCAGGTCCATGGCCAGGATCCAGCGCAGCTCGAGGTCGCGGTCGTCGACGAGGTACTTGATCCAGATGCCCGCCCAGAGGGCGAAGTCCATGCAAAACCCGAACGCATAAAAGAGCAGGATGTTGCGGCGTACGGGGGTCATCGCGCGGAATCGTGAATGTTAACAGCGGGGGGCGCAGCGGCCGAAGGGCGGACACGCCACGGCCCGCGACGCCCTTGTGTCGCGGACCTCAAGGCGGAACTTGGGCCGTCAGCTCGAGAAGTCGATGAGCGTGCCGAACAGGCCGGCGCCGATCGGCGCGTCCGTATCGCCTGTCACCTGGAGGGCGATGAAGCCGAGCACGAGCACCATCACGGCGAAGCCGATCATGCTCGCGACGACCACCTGGTTGCTGTCGGCGTTGGTGGCTGACTGCACGGCGTAGATCATCATCACGAGGAGCAGCGCCAGCGGCACGATTGCGAACACCGGCCAGAGCACGGGCAGCAACATGAGCACGGAGGCTGCCATGGGAATGGCCGCATAGCCGCCGGTTCGGATCATGCTCTGGATGTCGACCTGCACCTTGTACAGCTGCACGATGACGACGTAAGCGATGGCGATCGCGGCGAAGTACAGGACAGCGCCAAAGATCGTGCCCAGCAACACCGTATTGAGGAAGACGTTTTCCGGCTCCAGGTCCGTGGCGATCATCCAGTAGAGCCAGGCGCCCACTCCCGCGAGCAACCAGCTCACGGCGGCGACGATGATGGCAGGTACTGTTTCGTTGATGTCGTCCTTGACTTCGTCGAAGACGGTGGTATCGAGCCGCGCCAGGCGCATAACTCGATTGAGCACTGCATTGG
>JBKKBS010000398.1:0-8872 GCA_046713815.1 Tepidiformaceae bacterium | reverse complement strand
CCGGCAAGAACCACGAGTTCCTGCTGGCCGTCACACGCATCTGGGGAGAAAAGGCGGTTTCCGCTAGCCGCGACACGCAGTCACCGTGACAGCATTCGGGTTCCCGGCTGGGTTCAAGGAATTGGATAGTGTGAAGGTGATGACGATCTGCGCGTTCACGCTCGATCCTTTGCTCACCACGTTCCTCGCAAACACATCGCTGAAGGGGTAGAGGTTCCCCAGCGGGTCAAAATAGGCGAAGTGTTCCATGTGGCGTTGTAAGTTGATCACGTACTCGGTGCCGTCGGAGTCCACGCCGGTCAAGTGCCCCTGGATGTTCATCTTGAGGCCACCTTCGGGCGTGGTGTACCAGACATGATGCACCCGACCGCGAACTGCGATGGGCTCGAAGCCGTCCTCGCACGGGTTGTCGAAGGTGCCGACTATCGGCACCCAGTCGTTCATGAGTACTTCGGCCGATGCGCTGCGGCTGCCAAAACCGAAGCTGACGATACTGAGTGTGAGCGTTGCAAGGCCGATTACCAATACTTTTCGCAACATTGTCGTTCTCCTGCGAGATAACCCTCCCGCTAGGCTGATTCGTGAGACGTATTTAGGCGTCTGGGCGGAAGGTTCGGGGCTGCCGTTGCGTTCGCCGGTAGGCTTCCATGGCCAGCACCGAGAGCGTGAACAGAGCCACGCCGGTTGCGCCCAGAACCAGGCCAGGCTCGGCTTGACGGCCTTCATGGCCGGGTACCAGACCGTTGCCTGTATTTGGCGGCGCCGGTACCACGGTTGCCCCGGGTCCGGGGGCCGCCACCGGGGATGTCAGAGGCTTTCCCGGTGTACCCACCCATGTGAGCACGAAGGAAGCCCTTTCTTGCGTTGTGTTCGCCATCCAGCCCGCCATTCCTTCGTCCATTACTCCCTGCCGCGGCGCCGCATACCGTTCGACACCGCCGCTCAGGAAACCGAAGTCAGTCACGCCGGTGAGCATGATGAACAGGTGAAACTCGTTCATGACGTGGTTCGGTGTCCGGAATCCGGGGTCATAAACGGTTAGCACCTGGATGACGTCAACAATGCCGGGCGCACCGGACATCGTGCGGCGGGCCGAGGAGAAGATCCTCACGCCCTTGCTGTTGGGTTGATGGAGATCCTCCACGGCGGCGACGGGGAGGAGCGTGGACACGAACAGCCGCGCTTGGGCGCTGCCTGAGTTGCTCGTGGTGACCGTGGCCCCGACAGGCACGGCGATGCCCTTGCCGGCAGCGACAACCGTCGAGTCGCCGCCCACCTGGATGGTCAGCTCTCCTTCAAGGACAGTAAGGTAATTTGTCCATTTGGCGGCCGTGGCCCGCGAGCTTGATCCCGGGCCATAGTCGATCACGCTCTCCGCGAGGTCCAGCGTGGTCCCCGGGGTGTTCACACCGCGAAACGGTACATTGAACCCTGTGGATTTTGGCGCCTCCTGCCCCGCGGCTGTTCCGAAGGACGCCAGCGCAACAAACAAGGCGCTAAGGATGGCGAGGACTGGCTTTCTCATGTGTGCTCCTCCAGCGGTGGTGCCAGCAGCCCGCCGGGCGCCGGGACCTGAGCCTCGACGTCCGGCGAGCAAGCCGGCGCACCGAAACGTAGACCGCGGAGAACAGCCCTGCATCCGTAGAACTGCGTAACTTAACGAGCGCGCCGAAGGTCCGCTGATTGCTTCGCCTGCATATTTCTATAGAACTTGCGGCGAGAACCTGCGGCGCGAGAGGACGCTACTCTTGCGCCGACGCGAGGCCATGTGCCACTGCGTATGTGGTCACTTGCGCGCGGCCATGCGTGCCCGTCTTCAGGTAGATGTTCGCCACATGGCGCTCAACGGTGCGCACACTGAGCACGAGGTCCACGCCGATCTCACGACTGCTGCGCCCGGCCGCCACCAGGCGCAGCACCTCGCCCTCCCGTGGCGTCAGGCCATCCGGGAGCGGGTCGGCCGTTCGGTGCGATCCCGCTGCTTCAAGCCGGCCCGCTTCCGCCTCAAGACGGTCCAGCCAGGGCTGTCCCGCGCCAATGCGTTCGTAGCCTTCGCGCGCCTGGCCCAGCTTCTCCACGATGAACGCCTGCCGGCCCGGACCGCGATGGAAGCGGCGGCCGAAGCGACCCCACAGCTCGAACGTCTCCGCCTCGTCCCAGGGCAGCGACAGGCGGCGGAAGACTTCGACCGCCCGTTCGAATTCCTCATCCGCCTGGTCGCCGCGTCCGCTCGCCGCCGCTACGACGGCTTCCGCAAGCGCGAGCCGCCCGCGGACGCCTCGCCAGTCCTCGCCCTCGGCGAGAATCTCCCGGCAACGAGTGAGATTCGGCTCGGCCTCCTCGACGCGGCCGCCTTCGCCTTCGAGCAGCGCCAGTTCCGCGCGGAAAATGAACTCGTACTTCACCGCGCCGCTGCGAAGCGAAATCGCCAGCGCTTCTTCAGCAAGCGACTCGACCAACGCGATATCGCCCGTGACGCGGGCGACACGGAGGAGCGACCGGTCGGTGGTCAGTACGAGGCTGTCGCTTCGCGCATCCCGCCATCTGCGGGCGCGCTGATCGTAGCCAGCACGGAAGTCCGACCAGCGGCCTTCCGCGAAGGCCAGCATCACCTGGGAAAGGATCACGGTGTCGGGGTTAATCGTACTGAGCGCCGTCGTTCCAGCCTCCGCCAGTCTCCGCAATTCGACGACGTCTCCGCAGAGCAAGAGGTCCCCCAGTAGGAACGGCGTGATGAAGCGCCCCTGCGCATCGCGGATGCGCTCATGTTTCTCCCTCGCCCGCACGGGATCGTTCAGGTCGAGGCTCTGCCAGCCGCAACAGTTCGTCGTGAAGTTAGCGAGACCGACGCGGCTATGGGTTCGTGCCAGGTGGGGTGAACCGACGCCGTTCGCGTTGGTCGGTTCGGCGTCGCTGCTGTACGCAAGCAAGAATTCGTGCCATCGCTCCGGCCACTGGCCCACCGCGCCGCGCTTATCCCGCATCGCCGTCGCTGTTTCGCATGCCCGTTCCTCCAGCTCGAGGCCTTCTGCCAGGCGTCCTTGGAGCCCGAGGTAGTGCCCTTCGAGGTGAAGCGCCTGGACGCCGAGTAAATCACGCAGGAACTCGTCCTCCAGCGTCGCGGCCGTCTCCGCGAGGAGGCGCATGTCCTTCAACATCTCCTCCGGGCCCTGGCGCAGGGCGTGAGACTCAGAGTGCGCAAGGGCCGCATAGAGCTCACCCAGCTCCACGCTTTGGGGCTCTTTGGCGAGCACCGATTCCGCTGCTCGCAGATGCTCCAGTGCCGCTTCGTAATCGAACCCCGATGTCGGATATGCGAGACTCCGGCCCGCTCGTGCCCTCGCGCGCGCCCCACTTACGGCATCGCCCGCGCCCTCGTGCAGTGAAGCTGCCCGCAGATACCGTTCCACTGAGGGATGCGCTTCGAACGTGCTCAGGAAGTACAGGTCCCCAAGCCCTTCGAGCAAGCGCGCCCGCCGCGCGGCGGGTGCGCCCGGTTTCTCCATGCATTGCAGCGCAAACTCCCAGTGCTTCGCCGCCTCGTCCCATGCAGTCAGCGCGAGCGCATCATCGCCCGCGCGCAGCAGATGTCCCGTGGCACGTTCAGGGCTCCCGCCCAGCCGCCAGTGGTGCGCTATCATCGCGAGGTTGGAATGCAGTCCGCCGGGCGCCCGGGCCTCCATCGCCTCGGCCACGCGCGCGTGCAACTGCCACCGTCGGGGAAGGCTCAGTTCGTCGTACACCGCGCGCCGGATGAGGGCGTGGGTGAACGCGTGCCCGTCTCCTTCCTCGCGGATCATCCCGGCGCGATCCGCCTCCTCGATCGCGTCGGTCAATGCATCCGGTCCCAACGTGCTGGCGGCGGAGAGGACGGCGAAGGGGAACGCATCGCCCATCACCGCCGCGGTTTGCAGCGTCTCGCACGCTGCCGGGCTAAGCCGCCCGAGGCGCCGGTCGATCACATGGCGGATGTTCTCGGGGATGGCCCCAATGCCGGGCGAAGGCTCTGAAGGGTCCGACCCACGCTCCCGCAGGTCCCGGATCATCTCCTCGATGAAGAATGGGTTACCTGTCGCCTCCTCGTGCAGCCGCGACGCCAGTTCCGGTGGAGCCGCGGCGGCCGTGACCTGCTCGATCAGCCTGGCCGTGTCGCTCTCCGACAACGGACCCACCTGGAGCTGCTTGCACAGGTGATCGCGGGTCAGGTCCGCCAGTATGGCATGCAGGGGATGCGCGCGGGGGAGGTCGGTCGTCCGGTACGCCGCCAGCACCACGACGGGGGCCTGGCCGATCTTCCGCGCGAAGTGTTGTAACAGGAGGAGCGACGTGCGGTCGGCCCAGTGCACGTCGTCCAGTAGGAGCACGAGGCCCACTGCTCCGGCCTGGCGGGGAATGTCCAGGAGCACTTTCGAGACCGCCTCGAATAGCCGGAAACGGTCGCCGTCAGGTCCGAGGCTCGAAAGTTGCTCCAGGCGGGACGCTCTCGCCGCCACCTCGGGCAGGAGGAGGGCAAGTTCCGGGGCATCGGCAGCGAATGCCTCCAACTCGTCGTCCGAAGCCCCGTGCAAATGCTCCCGGAGCGCTTCGATGAACGGCAGATACGCTGGCATTCCCTCGATGTCGTAGGCGCGCCCGGACACTACAGCGTACCCTCGGCCGCGCGCGCGCTCCGCGATCGCGCCGAGCAGCCGCGTCTTGCCGATACCTGGCTCCCCGCCCACAAAGACGACGGTTCCCTCCTCCCGTCCGGCCATGGTCAGGCAGTCATCCAGCTCCGCCAGTTCTCTGTCGCGTCCCACCAGCGTCTTAAGGGCCACGAGGAGCCTCCGCCCGGCCCGCTACGTCCGCGCCTCATTCGCAACCGGGGCCGCATCATGGCGCTTTGGCGACACGCCCGTCAATCGACTGTTCGCTTGAATACTGGTATTGAGTGCCACTTGCGTCCTGTAGATCTGCGCGCACGCTGTTATCCCGAAACCCGCGGAGCGCAGGCGAGTCAACAAGTGGGCGCTTACCCCGGCTTGCGCGCGAAGACCGTCACGCCGCGAGTCTCGAACTCGGCGGCGTCGGATTCGTGTTCGCTCCCGGAGAAGACGTCCACCTCGTTCGACATCAGCACGTCCACGAAGCCGGTGAGAGTGAGGATCTGCCGCCACTCTGCTTCCAGCAGAGCACCGGCAATTCAGCCACTCCAGAGGTCGATGTCGTCTTTCGCCGCCTGCGGCACCTCCTTGTGGACAAGAATGTCGCCCACCTGCAGGCGTCCGCCTGGCTTGAGCACGCGGAACATCTCCCTGAAGGTCGCCTGTTTGTCGGGCGTCAGATTGATCACGCCATTACTAATTACGACATCCGCGACGCCGTCCGCGACCGGCAGCGCTTCCGCGAAGCCCGCCCGGACATCGACGTTGGCAAACGTCATCGCGCGGGCGCCACGGGCTGTTTTCTCGCGCATCTCGGGCGTCATGTCGACCGCAATCACCGTGCCTCCGGGTCCAACCTGCCGCGCGGCGATGAGTGTGTCGAACCCCGCCCCGCAACCGACGTCGACCACAACCTCGCCAACGTGCAAGTCACCGAAGACGAACGGGTTGCCGGTGCCAGCGAAGGAGTCGACGGTACTTTGCGGGAGTAAAGCGATGAGATCTTCGGGATACCCGAGCAAGCGGGCCGCGGGAGCGCCGTTGTGGAAGTGGAATCCCCCCTCCGGATGAAGCGCCACGTCGCGGTATTTGTCCGATATGTGTGTGCGTAAGGCGTCGCGGTCGACGGCGGCCACACCCAGGATGTTGCTTGTCATGCCATGAACCTCAAAAGGTCGCTACGCGGTCGGCGGCGGCCATTTCTTCGGCTGCCGCTTTCGGGTTGCCGAATATGGCCTTGAAGGGGCGGAGGTCTTCTTCGGTCACCCCACGGGCGGCCGCGCAACCCCCTCAGACATGAACCTCGCCCCCTCGGTCCACCACCGTCCGCATCAGGTCGGCGAGCGGCGGGACGGCCACGCCGCGGATCTCGCGGGCGATGCTCTCCTTCATGAGGAGGGCGCCATCGCCGACGAGCAGCACCTTGGCCTGGAATCCGGCATCGAGCGCGCCGTTAGCGAAGTGGAAGGGGAAGGTTGCGCGGGTGGGTTCGTCGGGGCCGTGCGTCCCGACATAGAGCATGGTTGTCATTGTGATTCTCCTGTTCCCGGGTAGAGTCGAGACGTTCGAATGAGTGCCCTCGACAGGTCTCGCCTCGCGTGGGAGCGTACGCGAAGAGCGGGCAATATTCAAGTGTTCGCTTGAATATGGGAATGGTGTAGCATTTTCCCTCAATGGATCTACGTGACCGGCTATACCCCGAATACGCCCGTGTGGCCCAGGCGTTCGCGAGCGATCGCCGCCTGCGCATCGTCGAGCTCCTCGCCCAGGCGCCCCGCACCGTGGACACGATCGCTCGGCTGGCGGACATGTCGGTCGCGAACGCGTCCCAACACCTCCAGCTCCTCCGGCGCGCGGGCCTGGTGATGGCGGAGAAGCGGGGGGTCTCGGTTTCGTACCGGTTGGCTAGCGACGACGTCATGCGCCTCTGGCTGGGCATCCAGGCGATAGCAGGGGCCCGGCTTGGTCAGGTCCGCGCCACCCTCCACGAGCGCCGCGACCCGGCTCACGGCGAACCGGTATCCCGCAGCGAACTGGAGGGACTGATCGCCGCGCGCAAGGCGATCGTTCTGGACGTGCGTCCACGGGCCGAGTTCGAACACGGACATCTCGCCAATGCGCTCGGTATACCGCTGGAGGAGTTGCATGACCGGATCGGGGAAATCCCGCCCGGCTTGCCGATCGTCGCCTATTGTCGCGGCCTCGCTTGCGAAATGTCGGACGAGGCCGTCGCCATCCTTCGCCAGTACGGACGGGATGCGTACTGCCTGGACGGAGGGTGGCCAGAGTGGCGAACGGAGAACCGGCCCGTGGAGATGGGAAGTTCGGTGAGCCTGTAGCGCCAGGGCGTCGCCCGGATCGCGCTCCGTTAACGAAGGCCGGCGCTCTGGTATCGTGGCGCCATGACCGAACGAAAGCGGCGACGGGTGCCCGTGGGCGATGACGGTCGGCCGCTGTTGGAGGCCGCGCCCGAGCCTGCTGACGGCCCGGCCGACGACGACGAGGACTTTACGTGTGACTGCCCGGAACTCGATCCCGAGGACTGGGACGGGGTCGAGAGCGACTGGAGCGACATCGCTTTCCTTACGGGCACGTCGAAGGCCATGCTCGGCGTACCCACGGGTCTGCGCGAGACCCGCGCCGAACTCCGCGTGCGCGCCGCAGCGGTGGGGGCGACCGTGCCGGAAGGCGCCATGGTCCTTCTCGGCGAGGGACGCTTCCGGCGCCCCGTGATGCTCGAAGTCGAAGATGCGCCCGAGGGGGCCGCGTTAGCTCGCCCCGGCGGCGTGGCGTTCACGCGCCTCGTGGGAGCGCCGCTGGGCACGATCAAGAAGGCTGTCGCCGGGGCTGAAGCCGACGCGAAGGTCCGTTACGGACGGGGGCCAGACAGCACCTGGGTCTGGTACCTCACCTGCCGCAAGTGCTCCGCCCGCCGCAACTACGAGACGCTGGTGGTGGCGCACTACCGGGACCGCCGATGAGCAACGCGGACCAGTTCGAGATCTACCTGCGTTTGTTGCTGGCGTTTGGCCTGGGCTCCGCCGTCGGATTCGAACGCGAGTTTCGCGGGCACGAGGCCGGCATCCGCACACTCGGGCTCGCCTGCCTCGGGGCGGCCATCTTCGGCGAGGCGAGCGGCGTCTATGGCGACTCACGCGTGGCAGCGGGCGTCGTGCAGGGCATCGGCTTTGTCTGCGCCGGGCTGATCATCGTGCGCGGCGCGACGGTGATTGGCGCCACCACCGCGGTGACCGTGTGGGCGATGGCGGGAGTGGGATTGCTCGTGGCCACGGAGGCGTGGTTGGCGGCCACGCTCACCACCGCCACCATGATCGTGGCGCTGGAGCTGTCGCCACTCTCGGATTGGGTGTTGGGCCACGGCCGCCCGAATGCCGAGGCTCGCCGCTTGCGCGGAGGCGACGAAGAGCCCCGCGGCGCTCGTGAGACGGACGACGATCGCGAAAAAGCGTGACGATCGGCGTGCGCTTCCTCTACTATCAAGGCATGCACCGCACCGTTTGCAGAGCAGTAATAAGCGCGCGACGCTGTTTGCGCCACCTGGCCCCGTTCGCGGACCCGGGCCGGGACGCTCGGCTCGCCCTTCTTCCGCCCCGCGGCGCGTAGCCGGCGGGGCGCCCCCTCATCCCCGGCCCCTCTCCACCTCGCCCCAAGCGCTCCCTCACGGTCGCGCCACCGATGGCAGCGGAAAGGGGGAGAAACGACTCGCGTTCGGAAGTGGCGCTCCAAGACATTCCAGGACCTAGAGGTGAACGATCATGGCTGACCGCTATGAGCCGCATGCAATCGAGAAAAAATGGCAGGCCCGTTGGGAAGCGGACCAGCTCTACAACGCGCGCGACGAGGACCCCCGCCCGAAATGGTACGAACTGGCGATGTTTCCCTACCCGTCGGGCGACCTGCACACGGGCCATTGGTACCACTACTCCGGTGCGGACACGCACGCCCGCTACATGCGCATGAAGGGCTACAACGTCATGTTCCCGATGGGCTTCGACGCCTTTGGCCTGCCCGCCGAGAACGCCGCGATTAAGCGCGGCGCCGACCCTGCTGAGTGGACCGCCACGAACATCGTGAACTTCCGGCGCCAGTTCAAGATGATGGGATCGAGCTTCGATTGGAGCCGCGAGGTGGTCACCTCGGACCCGGACTACTACCGCTGGACGCAGTGGTGGTTCCTGCAGCTCTACCACCGCGGCCTCGCCTACCGC
>JBKKBS010000397.1:0-8732 GCA_046713815.1 Tepidiformaceae bacterium | reverse complement strand
GCACGAAGTGCGGCGAGATCTTCCAGGCGGCGCTGGATACCTGCCCGGAATGCCGGACACGCTGGCCGCGGACGCTGCCAATCAACCGGGTCGAGGCGTACACGCTCCTTCTCACGGAGATCGTGGAATTGCGCCGTGCGGGCGAGATCGAGGAGGCCGCGTACGAATCCCTTCGGGGAATCTACGAGGCGCGATTGAAGGACACGCGCCCAGCGAGGCGAATCGTGCCGCAACTGGCCCCCCGCGCGGTCTTTACGACCGTCACCGCCGTGGCCGGTCCCGCGCCAACGATGCCCGATTCGGCGCCCTATCCGGCTCCGCAACGTGCGGTCGCGCCCGTGAAACAAATGCCATCCGCTCCGCCCAGGCCACCGAAGCCCCCACGCGACACGATTGCGCCAATCAAGCAGTGGGCCGTGCACCGCCAGGCGGACCTTGTGCTCTACCTCGGCGCGTTCTTGCTTTCCGTAGCGGCGCTGATTTTCGTCGACTACCAGGGGAGCGTGCTCACCGGCCCCGCAAAGAGCGCCATTCTCGGGGCCTACACCGTCCTCTTCCTTGCATTCGGCATTTCGCTGCGGCGTTGGGAGCGGGTGCGCGAGGCGGGGCCGGTGTTCGTCGCCCTCGGCGCCATCCTGACGCCGCTGAACTTCGTCATGCTCTACACGGAGACTCTGCGCGGGGGCGACACGCCGCAGGCGTGGCTCTGGCTCGGCGGGAGCGCCGGCACGTCCGCCCTCTACTTCCTGCTCGCCACCCGCGGTTTCGGGCGGTTCTATGCCGTCCCGGCGGCACTCTCGGCGGTGGTCGCCTGGGGATCGCTGGGCGCGACCGGGCACTTGCCGCTCGGCTGGTACGGCGCCTGGTACCTCGTCCCAACGCTCGCCGGCCTCCAGTTCGCCGAGGGCAACCTTGTTCGCTTCCGCCCATGGGTCGAAGCGCTCACGGCAGCCGTCGCCACCTGGGCGGTTGCATGGGCGCATGGATACGCCGCGGTGGCGGACTCTTTCGGCGACCGGCTCGCGTTGAGCGCCACGTATGCGCTCGTGTTCTCGGGTGTGGTCATGCTCTCGATGCTCCGTCGAAGCACCGTGGCGTATTCGCTCCTGCCGGTGACCGGTGTGATGACACTGGCTGCGCTGACGTGGGCGATACCTGCGTCGCATGAGTTTGCCTTGACGCGGGCGGCGCTCTGGCCGCTCTTGATGGCGGGCGGATACGCACGGCTCGCACTTGTCGAACGAAGGCACGAGGTAGCGTGGTACGCCGGAGCGGCGTCGCTGGCCACTTTCGCCCTCGCGCTCGCGCACGCCGACGCGACCGTGGCCGACACCACCAGCGAACGGGTCGGATTGAGCGCCGTCTACGCCTTCTTGTTCGTTGGAGCGCTGGTGGTGGCCGTGCTGCGGCGCACGCCCGCAGCGTCCGCGCTGCTGCCCATCACCGGCATCATGAGCCTGGCGGCGCTTGCCTGGGCCATGCCCCAGACGCACGAGGCCGCGACGACCTGGGCGGTAGCGTGGCCGGTGTTGATGGCTGGCGGCTACCTCTGCATCGCGCTGGTGGACCCCAGGCGGACGGTGCCCTGGTGCATGACCAGCATTTGTTTCGGTTCATTGGCCCTCTCGCTCGCGCACGGGGCGGTGGCGGACGGTGACATCCCCGGGCGGTTGCCGGTCGTGTATTGCGGCGTGCTCCTGCTGGCGGCGGCGGCGTACGCACGCTGGCGGTTCTCGTTGGCGCTGGGGCTCGTGCCCGCGCTCGCGGCGGCGGCGCTGGTGTCCGCGCTCTGGGCCACGGAGCAGTTCGCTTTCGAGTGGGCGGGCGTGGCGTTGCTAGCGACCTCGGCCGTGTACCTGGCGCTGACGCTGGTGCAGCCACGGGAGCGGGACTCCTGGCGATTCATTGCCGCCGTCATCGCGGCCGTCGGTCTCGGCGCAGCACATCTCGCGGCAGGGATGCCTGACACCATGGCTTGGCAGCTGCCGGTGGCATACGGACTGTTGCTGCTCGGAGCGGCACTCGACTCTCCAATCAACCGGCAGGCGGCGCCGTTGCTCCTCGTGCCGGCCGGCCTCGCCGCCTTTTGCGCGTCTCTCCTTTGGGCCGCCGGCGTTGCCCCGGAGTTCTGGGCCGTCCCCGCACTCGTCGTGGCGGGCGTGCTCGCGGCTGCGCGTCCAATCACGTCCCGCAGCCCGCTCCTCGAACGCGCTCGCTGGCCATACGCGCTCGCGCTGGGGTTGTCGCCGCTCACGTCGTTCGCGGCATACGCGGATGAGCCGTTGGTGGGAGCTGCGTCGCTGGCGGCGGCGGGCGCCATCTTCCTCGCCGCGGCGCTGTTCTCGGCTGGGACGCTCGTGCGGGTGGCGGGCTACGAGAGCAAGACGGCAATCCGGGTTGAGCAGCAGATGCTGGCCCGCATCGCGGCAGCCTTCGTCTTTGGCGCGGCGGGATACGTCGCGGACTGGCTGGACCTGATGCCGGCAGAGGCGGCGTACATCTACGCCATCGCGGGCATCGTCGCGCTGCTCGCCATTCCCGTCCTGCGTCCTCGCCTGTCACCGGCCGAGGGGGTGCTTGCGCCGATCGGCGTGACGGGCGTCGTGCTGGCGGTGCTCATGGCCTTCCCGGAGCCCGCGCAGGTCGCGCTCATGCTCGCGGCCGGCACCATCGCCTGCGCTTTTGCGACGGGCGGCCGGTATGCGCCGGTATGGCGGGGCCTGACGTACGCCACCGCCGGGTGGGCGCTGCTGGTCGCGCATAACCATTCGGCGGAAGCGCTCGAGCGCGCGGATGCGTGGCAACTGCCCGTTGTCTACGGAGCCGTGCTCCTCGCCGTTGTTGCCGATACGGCCGTCAATCGCTTCCGTCCGGGCCTGCTGCTCACACCACTGTTGGCGACGATGACCGCGGCAGCAACGCTCTGGACGTTCGACATCCAACCCGAGCACTGGGCCTGGACGCCCCTCGTGCTCTCGGGTCTGGTGCTGGCCACCGACCGCGCGTGGCGCAGGGACGATGCCGTCACCGGCGGCGCCTACCTCATTGCCGCCGCCCTGGCGCTGGTCCCCGCCTTCTTCGTGGCCCAGTACGGCGACGTGCCGTTTGCGGGCGCTGCCCAGATGGGCGTCGCCGCCGCGCTTTGGCTGGCAGCATCACTGAGGACGCGGGGTGTGGTCGCGTCGTTGTTCGATGCACGGACACCGCAGGCAGCTCGCGGGGAACGGATGATGATGCAACTGGTGGCGGCAGCCCTTGCCATGGGGGCGCTCGCCCACCTGAACCTGGGACTTGAACTCGCCGTCCAGGCATCGGCCTGGGTGTTCGCCGCCGTTGGCATCGGCACGTACGTGACCGTCGCCGTGGCCGGTCGCAGGGTGCCCGGGCTATCGGCGACGTTGATGCCGGCCGGCACAGCGGCGCTGCTCATTGGCGTCGGACCGAGCGCCACCGGTGACGCCGCGCTCATGCTTGCCATGGGCACGATCGCCGCCTTCGCCACATACCGCGGGACGCGCGAGCCACTCACCTTCCTGCTCGGCGCGGCTTACGCCGCCAGCGCACTCGCATTCGCGTGGGTGCACCAGGATTGGCCGATGTGGTCGCTTGGCCTGGCTTACGGCTCCATGGCGACGTTGCTGAACGTCGGCCTGGTTTCGTTGCGCACGTGGGGCACGTCGCGGAGCAGGCTCGTGGTAGCGGTCCTCTCGTCCGTGCCAGTCGGAGGCGCGCTCCTCGTCGCGCTTGGCGCGATGCTCGTGCGCTGGGAAGCCCTACCATATGGCGAATCGATTGCGCCGACCGCCGAGTGGCGGGCGCTCGCCGTTGTTCTTGGCATCGTCGCGATCGTGCTGCTGAACGAGTGGCGCGTGCGCGGAGACCGCGCCATCGCCTACGTTGCCAGCGCGACGGCCTTGCTTGCCCTGGAGATGGGCATCGACTCGTTCGAGATGTCGAATGTTCAGTGGTATACGGCGCCGGTAGCGATCTACCTCTTCGGCCTCGGATTCAGTTTCCGGCGGACAGATGAGGTGGTTTCGCGCCACCTTTTCGCGCACGAACTGCTGTTCCTGGCGGGCGCTGCGTTGCTCTTCCTTCCCCAGGCCGAGCAGAGTTTCGAGGCGGGCGGCTCGATCTGGGCGATCGTTATCCTGTCGGAAGCGCTGGCGTTGCTGGCCTTCGGGGTAACCCTGGGGCAGCGCTGGCTGGTCGTCTCGGGCGTACTGGCCGCGGTTGGAGTGGCTGCGCGGTTCTTCACGTCCGGGGAGGCGCAGGTGCCGTATTGGCTCAGCCTCGGGCTCGCCGGCCTTGGCCTCCTCGGTGTGGGCATGCTGCTGTTGCTTGCCCGCGACTGGTGGGACCGGACGCGGGAGCGGCTCGGCCGATGGTGGGTCGAGGCGCCAGGCGCCGGATAATCGCCAGTGGCGGCGGTCCGCGGGGAGGGACAGGGAGCTGTCTCCTCCCCGTCATGGCTGTGCTAGAGCGTCGCTGTTGCACGCCAGGGACTCGCTATTAGCCCGGATAATACGTGTCTTGAAGACCGTGGAACGACCTCTTGACAAACGATCGTATACTTCTGTCTACATCGGGAGGTGGGCCCGGTGGAAAAGGTGTCACTTGGGGACACGTAGTCCTTCGCGCCCGTATAAAAGTTGCTTGCTTGTCGCCGAGAGCGGAGTCGACACGCTGCCAATAATCCGCGCACTCCACGGAGCGGGGATTGCCGTGCTTGAACGCGGCCCGTCCGAGGGGAGCCTGGCCCTCGCACTTTCGGGGGAGTTCGACATTGTGGGCTGGCACTTTGATGTCGACGACGCCCGTGCGGCTCTTGTGCTGTCCCGCCTCTCCGCCTCGAACATCCCCTGCGTGAGCCTCCTTGCCCGAGCCACGCCATCCTTCGCGTCGGTGTGTCTGGACGCCGGTGCTGACGCCTGTCTTGAGCTTGTCGTCGATGCAAGGTTGGTCGTAGCCCAGGTTCACGCGGTCCTTCGGAGGCATTCACGTTTGGGAGTGCCGGAACTTGTCGACTGCGGAATGCTTCAGGTGGGAGACCTTATGGTCGATGTTGACAGGTGTGAGGTGGAACGCGGGGGCGTATTCATTCCACTGACGGCGTCGGAGTTTCGCATCCTCGAGTACATGGCGCGCAACGCGGGCCGTGTACTGAGGCCGCACGAGATACTCAACGCGGTGTCGGAGGAATACGAATACCTGCCGCGCGAGGCGCAGGAAGTGTTCAAGGTCTACGTCCGTCGCATCCGGCGTAAGCTGGAGGTGTCCGAGGACGACCCGCAATACCTGGTTAACGTGCGGGGGTTCGGATACCGGCTCGAGGGAGGCTCCACTGGAGCCCGTTCCCGGAGAGCCGTGGCGGCGAGCTAGACTCGGGACACCACGACCGCCCGGATCGCTGCCTCCGGGGAGTGGCATGCCCAAGCGCGGAGCCAATGATGACGAGCGTCTGCTCGAACGGCTGCGCGAAGCCGTGTCTGGCGACCAGGCCACAAAGCAGCTTAAACGCCGGTATGAGGCGCTGCGCGGCGACTACGAGCTGCTGCTCGACCGCCTTGCCGACCTCGAACAGCGGATGGAATCCCCGGAACCCGCAGAGGAACTCCCTCCGCCAACGCGGCAAACACCCCAGCAGCCAGCCCCCGCGCCCGTCATTGCCGGCCGGCTGACCGAGAGCCTGATGGCCCCGCTCATGCAATTGCGCGAGGAGTATCTCGCGGCGGCGACGAGCCTCAATGCCATCGTCGGGGGCTTGGACAGCCTCGCGGCGGGGGCGATGAAAGGTCAACGCCAGACGACTGCGGCGGAAGAGCGGCCCCCTCCCGTGCGGGAGGAGCCAACCACCCGGCCGCGTTCGGTGCAGGTGGACGTGAAGGGCCAGGGGTTCGGAAACCTGCTCGACTTCCAGGAACGCCTCTCCGCACTCGACGGCGTGACGCGCGTCTCCATCAACGCGATCGACAATGGCCGCGCGACCCTGCTCGTGGAACTCGCCGACGGCCACGACGAGTGAACTTACCGCGGACGCGGAGATCTTCGACTCAAGTTTTCTGTACCAGCCTCAGCACCCGAAGCGAAGCGCCCCATCCTCGTGGTTTTGCCGCCAGGACTCGCCAGTGAAACGTCTCCGCGTCTCCGCGCCTCCGCGGTGAAAAAGAAGCGCCCTTGCGAAGTGGGGCTGGCGTCGCCACGATAGCGGCACCTTTCGCGAAGCAGGTGTGTTATGCAGGCGGGCAACTTCAGGGGCTTCGAGATCGCGATGCACGACCCCGGCATCGCAGTGATTACGTTCAACCAGCCGGAGCGGCTCAACGGCACCACCCAGGACATGAAGCGCGACCTCGTGGAGACGCTGATCCAGGCGCAGATGGACCACGATGTACGTGTGCTTGTCTTCACCGGCAGCGGGCGCGCGTTCTGCGCCGGCGATGACATGAGCGGGCGTCCGCGCGACGCGGCCGGAGCGCAGCCGCTCGTTCCGAGCATCCCGCATGGGCACGAGGATCCGATCGGCACGTACGAGGGACTACGCCACCTCAGCCAGACCGTGAACACGAGCATCCGCAACCTCGACAAGCTCAGCATCGCCGCGATTAACGGCATCACCATACAGACCGGGCTCTCGCTCGCCCTGGCCTGCGACTTCCGCATCGCCAGCGACCAGGCCCGGTTGGGGAGCGCCACCCTCCGCTTCGGGCTGCTCCCGGACGAGGGTGGGCAGTTCCTGCTCGTGCAGTTGCTGGGCGTGGCGAAGACGATGGACTTCCTCATGCGCAAGCGCATCGTCACCGCCGCCGAGGCCTTGGAGTTGGGGCTTGTGAACGAGGTTGTGCCCCACGAGCAGTTGCTCGACCGAACGAGGGATTTGGCGCGCGAGCTGGCGAACGGGCCGCAGGTGTCGATGCGGCTGCTCAAGCGGAGCTTCTACAACGCCGCCGAGATGACCTTCACCCATGCGCTCGACGAGATCGCGGCGAAAACGGCAATCAGCGACCACCACCCCGATGCACGCGAAGGGGTGCGCGCCTTCAGCGAGAAGCGCACGCCGCGTTTCAATGCGTGGCTCGAGAAGGAGCCTGTGTCCTAGCCAAGCATCGAGTGGACAATGTCTGTTTCACTGCGGAGATGCGGAGAGCGCGGAGATCTTACTCGGTACCAATCCGCGTCCCCCGCGACTCCGAAGTGCCGGAAGACGGGAGAGAGCATGGAAATCGAGAAGTACAACGCGGACTGGTTGAAGGCGTGGAGTGAGAAGGACACGCCGCGTCTGCTGGAGTTCTATCACCCGGAGGTGGTCTACAAGGACAACCAGACGGCGGCGGGGATCAGCGGGCACGCGGCGCTGAAGGCGTACCTGGACGGGCTCTTCGCGGCCACGCCCCCGATGCGCTACGACCCGGACGAAGTCTGGGCGATCGACGGCGGCTACTGCGGCCGTTGGATCTGCACAATGGACCTTCCGGACGGGAAGCAGTCGTTCCCGCGCGGCTTCGACCTCGTATTGCTGGACGGCGACCGAATTACTCTCAACGAGGTGTATATGCACACGTTGGCCGAGAGGCCATAGTCCCACCCCGGCCACGCTGAGGGCGCCGGAGCAATGTTCGAGCCAGAAGCCTCCGCGTTCTCCGCGGTGAATCGGGCGTCGTTTCGCGGGATTGTGAGTGAGCGTTCACTTTACTATCCTGTTCTGCGAACCATCTTCGGAAGTGACATGTGACGACTGAACCGCAAGCACCGAGCGATCTGCCCCTGGGCATGTCCCTCATGCCCATGAACCCCGCTTACCAGGAGAACCCATACCTGCTGCTCGACCAGGTACGCGAAGCGGATCGGCTGGTGCATGACGCGGCGTTCGGACGGTACATCGTCTCGCGCTATGAGGACGTGCACGCCGTCGTCAACAACCGCGAACTCGGCGTGGACCCGCGCAAGGCGGCGGAGAACACGTTCGAGAAGGTGTTCGAGCAGATGACCAGGATGAACGAGGTACGCGAGCCGAGCATGCTCTTCCTCGATCCGCCGGAGCACGACCGCTTGCGGGCGCTCGTCTCGAAGGCGTTCACGCCTCGCTCGGTGGAGCGCATGCGCGGGCGCATCGAGGAGATCGCGAACGAACTGCTCGACGCGGTCGAGGGGCAGGCGTCGTTCGACCTGATGCCAACCTTCTGCCAGCCGTTCCCCACGATCGTCATCTCCGAGATGCTCGGGGTGGATCCCAACGACCAGGCCGACTTCAAGCGCTGGACCGATATGATCGTGGCGTCAACCTTCGATCCGTTCGCGCCAGAAGACGTGAAGCAGCGCGCGACGGAAGCGGCCGAAGCCTTCGACGCCTACATGTTCAACGCCATTGCCGAACGCCGGGCCGAGCCCCGCGATGACCTCGTGACCGGGCTCATCCAGGCCGAGGATTCGGGCGACTATCTCACCGACCGCGAGATCGTGACGATGGTGACGCTCCTGCTCGCGGCGGGGAATATCACCACCACTGACCTCCTGGGTAACGGCGTCAAAAACCTGCTTCGGCACCCGGAGCAGATGGCAGCACTGAGAGCCGATCCAAAGCTTGTGGTGAACGCCGTTGAGGAGATGCTGCGCTTCGAAGGCCCGGTGACCTTCACAGGGCGGATCACGCCCGATGCGCGGGAAGTCGCGGGCTGTCCCGTAGGGAAGGGGCAATCGATCACCGTCTCCATCGGCGGCGCCAACTTCGACCC
>JBKKBS010000396.1:0-4371 GCA_046713815.1 Tepidiformaceae bacterium | reverse complement strand
ATGCCATTCGTCACGGAAGAGCTCTGGCAGACGCTTCGCGAACACATCGAGGACGACATGGCGAACGCGCTCATCGTCGCCTGGTTTCCGAAGAGCGGAGACAACTGGGCGGACGAGCGTGCGATCGCATCGATGAGCCACGTGATCGAAGTGAACCGCGCGATCCGCAATTTGCGCGCCGAGAACAAACTCGAGGCATCCGCCCGGCCGGACGTCTATCTCCGGGCTGGCGATTACGCCGGCGCCCTGGGCAACACGGCGCGAGCGACCAACTTCACGTCGCGAGTGTCCACGACGGTGCTCACATCCGACGCCACGTTGCCGCCGGGCGAGTACGCATTCCAACGCGTCGCGGATACCGAGGTGGCGGTCACGTTGCCGCAGGTGGATGCATCGGCCGAGCGCGCGCGCCTGGAGAAAGAACTCGCCGAAGCCGAGTCGCACGCCGGACGGCTCACCGCGCAACTCGCCAACGAGACGTTCCGGTCGAAGGCCCCTGGCAACGTGATCGGCGGGATGGAAAACACGCTTGGCGAGACCCGATCGCGCATCGAGGGCCTGCGGGAGCGCATCGGCACACTGTAACCCCGGGAACGCCGCGTATACTGTTCGCATGGCCATGTCCGCGGAAGACATCGAGGCGTTCATCCAGGAGCTGCAACGAGACCCGCAGCTCCGTGATCGCGCGCGCAACGTTATCCTCGCCGACGACTTCCTGGAGCTTCCGAAGATCGTCGCCCGGCTGGGCACACGGATCGAAGAGCTCGTTGAAGTAGATCGCGGTCTGGGTGCGCGGATCGACCAACTGACCGAGCGGATGGACCAGTTGGTCGTGCGGATGGACCAGCTGGCTGAGCGGATGGACCAACTGATCGAGCAAGTAAGCCAACTGACTGTGCGCTTCGACCGCTTCGTCGAATCCGTAAACGTGAGGTTCGACCGCCTCGAAGGGCAGGTGGGGAATCTCGACGGGCGGGTGTTCGAATGGGGATACGAGCGCAAGCTGGGGACACATCTCGCCAGGCGATTCCGGAAGGTGCGGCTGGTGGGGTTAAGCGACTACGACCCGTTTTACCGCGCCTGGAAGAGCGGCGTGATTACCGAGGATGAATGGGAAGACGTGGCGCGCCTCGACATCATCGCTCTTGGAAATGATACGACAGCGCCGGACGAGCCGGAGGTCGTGATCGCCATGAAATTGTCGAAGGTCGTTGATGACCGCGACGTAGGCCGCGTCCATCGCCGCGCAGCCATCCTGGCAAGGTCTGGCGTCGCGGTTATCCCGCTGGTTGATGGTGAGTCCATTCACCTGGGCGCGAGGGCGTTGGCCGAAGCGCGAGGTGTGATCGCGCTTGTGCAAAGAGATGCGCAACCGGCCTGACCGCACAACTCCTTGCCGTGCCCCCCGCGAGCTGCCGTAAGCAGGGTGCCGGTTCGTCCGCCGGGTGCCTTGCGCTAGATTGTGGAGCGGACAGGCTTCGGCCTGCGCGTGAGCTAATCCGCCAGCGGCGGTTGGGCGCGTGGAACTCGCTAGCGGTCAATGGCACTACGGCGCCGTGCCCGACAGGTCCGGCGTGATCAGGGAAATCGATCGGATCCGGAAGCGGGTCGTTCGTTTGCGGCCCATTCTGCTGGCCGGGTGGGTCTTTCTTTGGCCCAGGCGTTTTCGGTGGCTTTGGGTTTCCGGGCTTTATTGGTGCGGCTGTCACGGTGGCCGTGGGGACGGCGGTCGTCGTGGAGGATGGTGCGGCGGTAGCTGAGGGCGTCGCGGTGGTCGTGGTCGCCACTGTTGCCGTGGCGGTCGGCGTGCGCGTCGCGGTGCCCGTGGGCACTGGAGTGGCGGTGCCCACGGGCTCGTAGGGAGAGGCTTCCACCGGAGGGTCCGGCAGGGTGGCCGTTGGCACTTCGATGACTGTCCCGCCAAACGGAGGAGGGCTGGGCCGAGCCGGCGGCGCGGGTGTGCGCGTGGGTGACGGCGTCGGCGGATCGATAGGCCCGCCATCGTCGTCGCCAGCGACGGTGCTCGTGGGTTGCGGACGGCTGATCGTCACGAGCGGATTACTGGTGTCAGGCACACCTCCCGCCAGGCTCACTTCGTCCGCGCGAGCGGCGGCTATGATTGAGGCGCTTACACGTCCAAACCGCGGCGTTTGTTGCTCAACGGAATAATCGACTGACAGCCGCGATGTGGCGCTGACGCCGATGCGCTGCAGGCCGGGGCCGTAAAATGCCATGGCCGCTCCCATGAGGCAGAGACCGACCGACGCCCCGGCGAGCCCAATCGGCCCGAGTAACCGTGTTATGTGAGACCGCATCAGGCCGCACCTCGCACGAAAATCCGCTCCGACACGAGGTAGCCGCGTAGCAACGGGTCATTCGCCCGCCGCCGCTCCCACTCCGGCGCAAGGTCTCGCAGCATGCGCACGATGTCGTGGTCCAGGCGGCCCGCGGCGCCGTCTTTATCGAGGATGTCGAGCGCTTCCTCGACCGTCATCGCGCTGCGGTAGGGCCGGTGCGTGGTCATCGCGTCGTACATGTCCGCGATGCCCGCGATGCGCGGGAAAACGGTCACGTCCTCCCCCGTCAGCCCCAACGGGTAGCCTGAGCCGTCGAGCTTTTCGTGGTGCCCCCCGACGACCGCGAGCACTTCCGCGGGAAGGCCTACGGGCGCCAGGATCTCAAGGCCGATGCGCGGGTGTTGCTGGATGAGCTTGCGTTGGCGCGGGCCCAGGGCGCCCGCCTTCAGCAACACCGAGTCGCGGATGCCAATCTTGCCGATGTCATGCAAATATCCGCCGATCTCCAGGTGCTGCACCGCGATTGGCGGTAGCCCCACGCGCAGCCCAAGCTCGGCGGAGAGCTGCCCCACGCGCATGGAGTGGCCTGCGGTGTAGGGGTCCCGCGCGTCGATCGCGGTGGCCAGAGCCCCGATCGTGGCGAGGTGTTGCTGCTGCAGCCGTTCCGTCATCACGTCGAAGCTCTTCGCGAGGTCGCCGATCTCGTCACCGCTGGAGACGTTCGTGCGAGCCGTCAGGTCGCCGCTCGTGACCGCCCGCGCTGTCTGCACCACTTTCTCGAGGGGTTCCGTCAGAGAGCGTGAGAGGACGACGCCAACGACTAACACCGCGATCGTCACGCCGCCGAAGAGCAGCGCCATCTGCCAGAGCGCGGCGTCGCCAGCTCCCGTGATGTACGAACTTGGAAGAGCCACGGAAAAATAACCGGCACGCTCCCCGCGTACGGTCCAGGCGCCAAAGACGAGGTCGAAGTCGCGCCCAAAGAGCGTCCGCCGTTCCCGCGTTAAGCCGTCGGCGGCGTCGCCCGGGAGGACGCTGACGCTCGCCGAGAGGTCCCCGTCGTCGGCGCTTCGTTCGGCGAACGTGGTGGCGATCACCGCGCCGCGCTCGTCGTACAGTGTCAGATCCGAGAACGTGGCGCCCTTGGCCGCGGGCAGGAACGACTTCAGGAGCGTTCCCACGAGCACGACGCCCGTGACCCTACCCTCGAACGTCAGGGGTGCGGCCGTATAGAGCGCCGGGCCGTAGGGAGACTCCATGACCGCCGCGAACTTATCGCCGCGGTCATCCCGCAGACCCCCCAGCACGCTCTCGACTATCGGCCATGAACGGCGATCGGTGTCGCCGCTCATGGGTGTGTAGGCCAGGGCGCCGGGGTCGGTGAGACGCGCTCCATAGATGCGGCGGCCGCTCATGTCCAGGAGCTCGAAAAGCTCGGTACGGCTGTTTGCGGCGAGCGGTTCCACAAAGCGACTGATCTCGGCGGCGTCGCCGTTGGCGGCGGCCTCGGCGATGCCCTCCGTAAACGCGATCGCGCGCACTACCTCGAGTTGCGTACGTTCCTGGCGGGCGACTTCGTCGCCGAGGACGCGCGACGACTCCACGAGCTGATTCGTGAAGCGCTCCTCCGCGGGCTCGGTCACGAGCCTGGTAACGAGGAACGTGCCCACCACGGCGAAGAGGACTGTGAGCAGCAGATATGGCGCCATGATGCGCCAGCCCACGCGGCGGAACACGCTGCGGCCCACCGGTTCCAATCTCACGCTGTCACGCCGTGCATCGGACGCGGAGACGTGCTTCACCGCCCCAGAGCCGGGTGAAACTGACTCTTCCATATATTAGTCACGTCGGTAACTCCTCTCGTCCGCAAAAGGGGACAGACGGTGATCAACCGGCGCTCGCCGTCAGTCTCGGTCGCCGTTAGCCCGCGCGGTTAATGCGTCTTCATCCGCGTGAGGCTTCGACCGCTCACAATGTTCGTGTGCGAAAGATCTCCCGGCGCGCGCTCGTTGGTGGCGCGGCGGCCACGGTCCTTGCTGGAGCTGGTTCGGGGTTGGCAGTCATCTCGCGCGGG
>JBKKBS010000395.1:0-2513 GCA_046713815.1 Tepidiformaceae bacterium | reverse complement strand
GCCCGATCCGTGCATCGCGATCAGGCGCCGATTCCAGCCGCGCGGGGGCGTCGCCGGCGTCGGCGCCGGATCCGTCGTCGGGTCGTGCAGGATCGCGTTCTGGTAGATCCCGCGGTTCATCGTGCCGGTCTCGACGCGCACGATGAAGTTGACGGTCTGGCCGGTCGCGGTCGTCGTCTTGGCTAGATCGGGGGGCAGGCCACCCGTGGCCGGCAGCGGCTTGAACGGCTGACGCTCATCGGCCGGCGGCCCCGTCGGCAGATATACGTGCTGCACGACGGTGCGCGCGGAGCAGTTCGCGTCGAGGGGAGGCCCAAGCGTCGATCCATCCGGCAGGACGAACGCCTCGGTCTGACAGACAAACGGCTGCTGCCATGCGCCGGAGATGACCGGGCCGGTGATCGGGTAGCTCATGACCTCGAGCGCCGCGCGGCCGCCGTTGACCGTCGCCTCGATCGACGTGCGACCGTTCGGCAGCCCGCTGACGAGGCCGTTCAGCGCGTTCGATGGCGACCCTGGAGCGGCGGCGAACGCCGACGTGACGTCGCGGCCGCCGGCGGTCACCTTGAGCGACGCCGCTGCAGCGCCGGACGGCAGGGTGACCTGCATGAGCACATTGCCACCGGTGACCAAGGCGGCGTCGGTCGACAGGGTGCGAATCGACAGCGTCCCACCGCGCGCATCCTGCGTGGCGACGTTGGCCGCCCAGGGAACAGCGACGGTCCCGACGAGCGCGAGCACGGCAAGCGTGGTTTTCATGGCCATCCTCATATCAATGCGGGCATTCTAACGCGGGACCTTGGAATCTGAGGCTCTGTCGTGCCGAAGGTCCCGCGCCAGACCCTTCCGCCCGCGCTGTTCCAGCCTCTTCTCGACCGTATCCAGAGCCGTAAGATTCAGGCGTCTCAACTCGAACTGCTGGCGACGTGGCTCGACACCGAACCTGGCGTACCGGACGGAGACTGGTACAAACGATTCTCGGGAATGACCGTCTGCGGCGAGGGCGAGTTGGTCAAGACGTTCCTGCTGCCCGGCCAACAGCCAAGGGCCAGCGCGTCCTTCAAATGAGGTGCACCTAGCCAGCCATTGAGCGGACCGATCGTCAGTGAACGGCCGTCGGTGCGCCCTTGGGCGTGGCTGTCATGACAATGTCTGGCAAACCTGCTACTCTTGGAAGAGGAATCAGCATGCCCACGGGACGGACCGAAAAAGTTGACCTTCGACTGACGCTTTCCGCCAAGCGAGTCCTACAGTCTGCCGCCACAGCGGCAAGGCGTTCGGTCAGCGAGTTCGTTCTCGAGAGCGCCCTTGCGCGCGCCGAGGAGACGCTGCCCGACCGTCAGCGCTTCGGCCTCGATGCAGAGCGTTGGGCAGCGTTCCAAGCTGCGCTCGACGCGCCTGCACGTCCAAACCCTCGCCTGAAGAAACTCCTGCAGAAGCCGAGCGTGTTCGAGCGCCGGCGTAAATGACCGACCGGCCGCGGATCGAAAAGCTGCGCCGCGATCACCACGTCGATCTCTTCGATTGCGGGCAGGAGGCGTTGAACCGTTTCCTGATCCGCTACGCGTTCCACAACCAGCAGGCCGAAGCTTCACAGACCTACGTGGCCCTGGTGGGTGACGAGGTCGTGGGGTTCTACACGCTTGTCGTCGCGCAAGTCGAATTCGACGACGCGCCCCAACGTCTCGGGAAAGGACTGGCCAAGCATCCGATTCCGCTGATGCTGCTCGCGCGTCTGGCGGTCGCCGCGAGCTGGCAGGGCAAGGGGCTCGGTTCGGGGCTGCTAAAAGACGCCATGCTGCGGACGCTCCAGGCCGCCGACATTGCCGGCATACGAGCAATGGCCGTACATGCCAAGGATGAGGACGCGCGAGTCTTCTACGAGCGATTTGGTTTCGTGCCGGCTCCCAGCGACCCGTACCACTTGTTCGTCTTGCTCAAGGACGTTCGCGCGATCCTCAAGCAGCGGTGACACTGGACGAATCGGACTGTTGAGAGCCGCGCGGTGCGTTGTTGCACCGCCGGCATTCACTGATGACATCGCACCCGGAGGGCAGGACCGGGGGAAAGAGCGATGGGCTGTCGCGGCTTGGCGGGCAGTATACTGGTCGGGTTCACGCCGCCCCGTGGCGGAGGACATGCCCGTAAGTGATCGAAGACCCTTAGGACGTGTATCACAATTCCTATCACAATTCGGGCGTCGGGCTGAGCCGCTCGCCCGTAAGCCACTGATTCTACAGACACGGAGAGATGTCCGAGTGGTTGAAGGAGCACGCTTGGAAAGCGTGTGTAGGGGAAACCCTACCGTGGGTTCGAATCCCACTCTCTCCGCCACCTTCGCTCGCTAAGGCTCGCTCGGTGACGCTTCGAGTGGTCCTCAGGCACAGCGCGGCTCGCGTTGCTCGCCGCGACTGGGCACGAATCCCACTCTCTCCGCCATCCGCCTCCGCTCGCGCATGATCGCGCGCGGATTCACGACACCCGCAATGCCCGTATCGGATCCACGCGCATGG
>JBKKBS010000394.1:0-5054 GCA_046713815.1 Tepidiformaceae bacterium | reverse complement strand
CAAGGCGAGCAGGCGCGGCGGCGCCGCAGGCAGGAAGTAATAGAAGACCACGCCGATCGCCATCGAAATGAACATCACGTTGCGCATGAATACGAAGCTCTGCCGGTCCTTTGACCAGAGCCACGCGCCCACCACGAGCAGCACGGGGAAGTGCAGGTAGGCATAGGTGAAGTTGGCGATCTCCTGGACGGCGTGGTAGCGGATGGAGGCGTCCTGGACCTGGGCCTCCCAGAAGATGCCGAGGTTCTGTTCGATCGCGATCAGGTAATCAGTCACGGTCATGGCCAAATCGACGCGCGTGGGGGCGATGCCGCGCGCGAGGAAGTAGACGCCCACCACGCCGAGGACGATGCCGAAGTCGCGTGTGAAGCGCAGGGCAGACGCAGGGACGGGGAAGCCGCGGGAGGCGGCGCGGGGCGCGGGGAAGCTGCGGACGGCCACGGTGTCGACTCCTTCCGGTTACCTATTGGTGAAGGGTGTGGCGTTAGCCTGCCATGGCCGCGCCAACCGTTCCGTGAGACCGGTCACGTTCGCCATGGGCCTGCTGCAACCCGCCGTCAGGATCACACGCGGCCCCACCGCCATGCCTCATCCATTGGGCGGAGCCGGCGTCGGCCAAGCGGCGGCAGAGTGTGACGCGAACCACGGAAGGGACTCACGGGCGGAATTGAGATTGGATCAGTTCAACGAATTCATCGCGAAGGCGGCGTGCGGCGCGCCGAAGGTCACCGGAGCTGCCCGAAAATAGCACCAGAGCGTGGGCTTCGTTCCCGGGCAGTGGATTCGCCTCCACCTCGTATCCGACCGTGCGGGCGTGACCCGCAAGAAAGCGTGCAACGTGATCATTGGGGTGCTCGCCGCGAATCACCGCGAGGGACTTCATCCGCTCCCGATCCACCGAAAATCGAGAATGCCGAAACATCTCACTCTAGACAAGTACTGTCCGGCCGGGGACGAGTTGTGAAAGTGGGACCCACCGAAGCAGCCATTCAACATCCGCTACGCCAAGCTCTTCGATGGTCAGCTTGTCGCCTTCAAAGCTGGGTTGTCGAAGAGGCTCAGAAGCGCCCGCACCAATGCCGCCGCCTGTTCGGGTCGCCCCGATATCTCAACGAGATCCTTCTCGTCGTTGAAGGCGGTGATCTCAATGTCCTGTTCGCGGGCGTAGCAGTAGACCGAAACGCGGTTCGCGAAATCCCACTCAAAGACGACGCCGCCGTCGTTGGCTGGACCGACCGATGGCAACCTCGGCAGGTGCCCGAGCGCCTCGGCGAATGCTCGCGCGCTTGGGATTCCCACCAACGGCGCTGGAGCCCCCGCGCCATCCCAATCCGCGTCCAGCGCCCGGAGGAGTTCGACCTTTCCCACAAGTGTCGCGTTCTGTGCGCTCATCGCCCTCAAGTATACGACAGCCGTGTCGTTGCCCGTCTGCCGGCTCCCTCCTCCCTTTCTTACTATCTCCCTCGTCCCTATTGCCGGGGAAGCGGCTCGGCGATGCGCGCGTTGGGCTCGAACGAGGCGGCGATGAACCCGCCGGTGGGGCCGCCGTGGTAGCGGTACTCCTTGCCGTCGGGCCCGCGGAGCAGCGCGAGGAAACCCTCCACCAGCGCTTGCGCGCAGACTGCCTCCTGGCGGTAGACGCCGACGCATCCGTCTGGCCAGGCGACCAGCCGGTACGAGACCACCTCGATCTCGGCGACGGCGACGTTGAGGCGGAGGGCGAGGTCGTCGCGCAGCAACTGTTCCGAGACCCGCGCGGCGGCGTTCGGTTCGAAGGTGATGCGCCCCTTCACGAAGTCCGTGGCAATCACGCCGTTCGCGCCCACATGGTAGCGGTACGTTTTCGCGTCCGCACCGAGGAGGAAGACCACAGCCCCGTCGACCTCGGCGTCCGTACAGACATCCTGGCCATCCGGGAGGAAGCCCATGCAACCGGTCGGGAACGTCAGTGGGATGATCGCCGTCACGCGCGCGCCGCCATTGCCGGCCGCACGCAACCCAAGGTCCGCGCGGGCATAGGCGGCGAGTTCGCGATCAAGGTCCGGCTCGATCTCTGGCGGCGTGGGCGAGCCATCCGTCACCTGGAGAGCCGGGTCGGCATAGACGAAGCGGCGGCCCCCAAAGTGGTAGCGGTACTCAGCCTCGTCCGCTTCGTAAACAGCGACGAAACCGCCGATGAACTGCTGCGTGCACGCCTGCCCGGGAGCGGCGACGCCGAGGCAGCCGTCGAACCCGGCGGCACGCAGCGATCGCAAGCTCACCTCTTCCGTCCGCACGCCCGCGCGCTTGGCGGCGTCGAGGCGCGCTTCGTGCAGGGGCGCTCCTTCGGTGACCACCTGTTGGCCTCCGGGCGTGGCGCTCACGGTGGCGTCTTCGTCTTCGTCCTGGCACGCCAGCCCCAAGGCGACGGTCACCACGATCGCCGCGCCGAGCAGCCAACGGCGCGCGATGCGCCTGAAGCCCGCCTGCCTGAGGTGTGCACGGTTTCCCCTCACCCCCCGGGTAGGGGTTCTGCCTCTCCACTCCGGTAGAGAGGGGGAGACGATCCCTTGATGTGAGGCCATTCTCAAGGGCGGAGGATGGGCAATGAGGGCAAACTGTCCGTCGCCCCAGCGACCGTCACCGTTTGCCTTGCTTTCCATCGACGCCCGCGCGTTCTGCACCTCTCCACTGTCGCTGCGCGCGACACAGCGTTCAAGACATCGCCGCACCCCGGCGGCTCCTGTCCCAACGGAACCTTTCCCTCGGCTGGAACGTCCTGATTTGTACGACGCACAAAAGGGAACGGGACAAAATGTTCGACCTCGTTGGCATCCTCGTCCTTGCCGGGCTGGGACTCGGCTGTCTCGTGCTGGTCATCGGGTTCGGCACGGCCGGCGATCCACCACCTCCGCCACGCCCGCGACGGCCTTGACGATCGGGAGGTGGAGGATTGAGACCGCCTGCTAACCTGCCAACCTCCCCGTGCTACGCTGGATCCGCAATGGCCATCCGCCAGCCCAAGCCCGATTGGTTGAAGGTGCGCTTCCCCGCGGGCCCGAATTACGAACGGTTGCGCGAGCTGATGCGCGCGAAAGATCTGCACACCGTCTGCGAAGAGGCGCGCTGCCCCAACATCGGCGACTGCTGGAACCGCGGCACGGCCACCTTCATGATCCTGGGCGACACCTGCACCCGCTCTTGTGGCTTCTGCGCGGTGAAGACGGGCCGCCCTGGCGTCTACGACACGGGCGAACCGAAACGTGTGGCGCTTGCCGTGCAGAGCATGGGCCTGCGCCACGCGGTCGTCACGAGTGTGAACCGCGACGAGCTGCCAGACGGTGGCGCGCGGATCTTTGCCGATACGATCCGCTGGATCCGCCGCCTCTCGCCGGAGACGACGATCGAGGTGCTCATCCCGGACTTCAAGGGCGACCGCGATGCCCTTGCCACCGTGATTGCAGCCACGCCGGAGATCCTCAACCACAACACGGAAACGGTGCCGCGCCTCTACCGCCAGGTGCGCCCCCAGGCCGAGTATCCGCGTTCTCTCGAGGTCCTGCGCATGGCCAAGGAGATCGACCCTGGCGCGCTGACGAAGTCCGGCGTGATGGTCGGCCTGGGGGAGTCCTTCGAGGAGCTCGTGACGGTTTTCCGCGACCTCGCGGCGCAGCGGGTCGACATCCTCACGGTGGGCCAGTACCTCCGGCCCACGCCGGAGCACCTGCCGCTCGACCGCTACTGGCACCCGGACGAATTCGCGGCCCTGAGGGCCGAAGCGCTGGCGCTGGGCTTCCGCCATGTAGAGGCGGGGCCGTTGGTGCGCAGCTCATATCACGCGGAGGAACAGGCCGGAATGGCCGTCGGCCCGAGGCTGCGGCCACGCCTGACCTCAACTGATTCGCTACTGGACGTACACTCGGTGGACACCAGGGAGTAAAGCTTCATCGGCGCCAAATCAGCGGTCGATTGCGCGACCGTGGTTCGCCGCCCGCAGCACGCGAAAGACCGTCCGCCGCGAGAGGCCAAACATCTCCGCGAGGCGGTCGACCGTCATGCCGTGCTCGTCGGCGAGGCGGAGGATGCTCGCGTCGCGGCCCGTGCGCAGCATCGCGGCGGCCCCGCCCGGGTCGTCGTAGCGGCACTTCGGCAACGGGCACGCCAGGCACGATGGATACAAGTCGCAGCCCGAGTCGGCGTAGTCGGTGTGTTCCGGCAATGCGTCGCAACGGGCTGGTATAGGGAGCGGAGCGTCCACGTCTCACCTCCGGCGGATGCCAGCCAGAATAGAACGTATGTTCTGATTCGATCAACGCAGGCATGTCAGCAATGGCCGAAGTCGACGGTAGGTGGCGCGTGGACTGCTTGAAGCTTGATGGTTGGAGCAAAATGCTGGAGTCACACTTGGGTTGCTCACGCCCGCATTTTCAACATCAAGTCAACGGATGACTTCGTCCAGGTGGTGAGCCAGTACAGATGGTTGCGAATCCCCATCCTCGCGCGCATACTCTCGCGGCGCCCGCAACCCGGCCCCGGGGGCCGAGCCAGCGACCCAGGTTAAGGAGAGTCTTCATGCCCTCGGATCAAGAGAAAGTCGTAGAACGCTGGTGGGAAGAACTCTGGAACGGCGGGAACCTTTCCGTCGTCGACGAGATCATCTCGCCGGACTTCACCGATCACGATCCGTCGAGCCCGTGGGTGCCGCCGGGCGTCGAGGGCGTCAGAACACTCGTCAATGCCTATCGAGCGGTATTCCCCGATATCCACTTCAGGATAGAGCGACAGGTCGCATGCGACGACAGCGTGGTCTCCCACTGGACCGTCCGCGGAACGCAGAAGGGCGAGCTGATGGGGTTGGCCCCGACGGGCAAGGTGGTCGAGGCCGAGGGCATAAGCATCTTCCAGGTGGCTGCGGGCAAGATCCGGCATCAGACAACCATCTGGGACACGCTCGGCATGCTGCAGAGGCTCGGAGCCGAAAAGCTGCCAGTCGCGGCGGCATAAGACGCAGGGGCCAGCGCGGGCCCGCAAGGAAAGCGAACTGGAGGCGTCACCATGACCGCGAATCGACTCAC